>CAYVEI010000005.1:0-61647 GCA_964450515.1 uncultured Terrimonas sp.
GAGTGCTGTATTATGATTTTAACCTGATTGATACCCTTGCCATTGCAAATAATCTTTTTTATAAGGGCTCGGATTCGCTGCTGCATGATGTTACGGGGAGAACCGGTAATCCTTATCTGTTGAAAAATATTACGGTAGCCGCAGCTTTACCATACGATACCCTGGAGTATGGAACGGAACGGTTAAATTTAAATATGTAAGCCTGTTAAGTGAAACTATATATCACTATACTGTGTTTTTATTTATAAAACATATTTTATGGCTTTATGTTAAAAAATATTTTTAATCGGCATTAATTTTCAGTATTTTCCCTTTATTGTTTTACACCAAATTTTTTGCCATGAATAAACGCTTCCTCTTTTCCCGGAGGGGATTTATATTACTATTAGCAAACCTCTTTTTTGCTCTCCCTTTTTTAAGTATACAGGCGCAAACCGAAACCGATACCAGCTTCACCGCACAGATGAACTATGTTTTTGCCAATGTAGACAAAAGCAAGGTTCCTTATGGCATCTTAAAGGATTATGCCATGGAATTTACCAGCCTGACCCAGTTTAACGGCGCTGCTGTTTTAGCCGATAGCAATGCTACCAATATGGGTACTTTGTATGAAGTGTATTACACGCTTTTAACCGGTCGGATACACAGCAGTGCTGCAGGTTTTATAAAAGCTGATTCTATCAATAACCGGTGGACCAATTACCGCCAGCCGGGCCGCATAACCCTGGCAGGGCTGTTTTTCCAGTACGCCCGTTTTAAGGATAATGCCGCCGGTAATTATATTACTGTTTCTAGCGGACAGTTATACGATAAATATGTAAGCGGCGTATGGCAAAATCCTTACCAGTCAGAAAAGGCGTTTGTTATTTCTCCTTCAGTATTGCAGTACGACAGTTTAAGCTTCAGCATACTGCTGCCTGCCAACCTTTGGCTTACCAACAGCGGTACTTCCATTAGCAATATTAATATTAATGTAAACGATGGCTTAGGCTACCGTGCGCTTACGCCCGGCACAGAGCTGAATGTGAGCTACAGCACTACCGGAACCAAAGAATGGACCTACCGCCTGAAGCTTACTGATGGCACATACCTCTATGCACATTCAAAAGTGTGGATAGGTCCTTACAATCCAGGCACTTAATCCTCCGGTGAAGTACCCGGTAAATTTAAAATTATTCATCATGAAAAAACTGCTTAATATCTTATTACCGCTCACCCTTTTTTGGACACTCACAGCCTCCAAATGCAGTAAGGATGAACTGCCGCCCGAAACGCAGGAAGGAAAGAATACTTTCGGGTGCTATGTAAATGGAAAATTATTTGTGCCGGGAGGAGGATTAGGGCCGATAAAGACCTGCTATTACCAGTCCATCTATCCGGGTGAGAGTGGGTATGTATTTCATGTTTCCGGAGTTAATAATAAAGCTGATTCACCTACACAAGTTGCAATTAATATTGATAGTATGAAGATTTATGAAGGGTTGAGTATTGTATTAGGCAATGGCAAAAAAGGACAAATTGGGGGGGCTTTATTTTGGAGAAAATGTTAGCTATCAATATATTTTTCACACAGATAGTATGGCAACTGGAATGCTAACGTTCAACAAATTTGATGAAATCAATCATATAGCAGCGGGGACATTCTGGTTTACCGCTGTTAACTCACTGGGTGAAACCGTTCATATTACCGATGGCCGGTTTGATATGGAATATACACGATAATTTATTTTAAAAAGCTGAAAAGCAAAGCATTGCACAATGAAAAAGCTGTTTTATATTTTATTGCCACTTACCCTTTTTTGGATGCTTACTGCTTCCCGCTGCAAAAAGGAAGTACTGCCGCCCGAAACGCAGGAAGGAAAGAATACTTTCGGGTGCTATATAAATGGAGAATTATTTGTGCCGGGAGGAGGAGGATTAGGGCCGATAAAAACCTGTTATTACCAGTCCATATATCCGGGTGAAAGTGGACATGTATTTCAATTAGAAGCAAAAAGAAAAGGAAGCGGAGACTGTAGTTTAACCACGATTACAATTACACTTGATAGTGTTAGAATTGTCGGAGGTAATTCATATAATTTAAGCATGCTTAATAAGGGACATGGGGGGGGAAGATATAGCGATTATCCCGTTTGTGGACCTTCTATAGATTTCGAAACTTCTGACACTGCATTCGGAGAAATTACATTCAACAAATTTGATGAAGTTAATCATATAGCAGCGGGCACTTTCTGGTTTACCGCTGCTAACTCGATGGGTGAAACCGTTCATATTACAGATGGGCGGTTTGATATGCAATACACGCGATGATTTATCAGTAAAACTTTTAATACTATGAAGAAAATATTTTTTTTAATTTATTGTTGTTTTTTGCTGGCATCCTTTGTATTAACAGCGCAAACAGTAACATATCCTTCACTGCCTGTTACAGCTTCCGAAGCTTATCTTTCGGTATATGCTAAAGGGCGTATCTCTATAAAATATATTAATCCGGCGAATCCTGTTTTAACAAGACCTTTGATTGTAGCAGAAGGTTTTGACCCGGGGCATATTACGGCTCCTGAAAAGATATCTGGGGAAAGTGCAATTGCTGATTTTGTGGCAGATGTTCGAGATAACAACAACCTCCAAACATTGTTATTTGATTTTCCACAATATGATGTTGTATATGTAGACTGGAGTAATGGTACCGATTTTTTGCAGCGCAATGCGCTTTTGCTGGAAGAGGTGATACGCTGGGTGAATAACAATAAGGTGGCTGTAGGCGGTGTTGTTCAGCCCAACGTGGTGCTGGGGCAAAGCATGGGCGGTGTTATAGCCAGATGGGCTTTAAGAGATATGGAAGACAAGGGCCAAAATCACCAGACCCGCCTGTATATCAGCTACGATGCACCCCAGCAGGGAGCTAACGTGCCGCAGGGCTACCAGCACCTTGCCCGCCATGCCCGGGATCTTTACATTAAAGCCGCCCCTTTGGCCGGGCCCGTAGAAACCATCCAGTTCTTCAGGGGCAGGCAAAGCCCCTTTCATGCCCTCAGTCTTTCCAATGAACCTGCCGCCCGGCAGATGCTGGTAAATTATGTAAATGATATTAATATTATAGACAACAGCATGCACAATGCATGGCAAACAGAGCTAAAAAATAAAGGCTATCCGCAGGGCGTTGCTGGCATTCCTTTCCGCAGGGTGGCGGTAAGTAATGGCAGCGAGTGCGCTGCATCCCAGCCTTTTGCCGCAGGCTCAGTGCTACTGTCCTATAACGGTAAGGGTAAAGCCTCGTTTTGGGGCGACCTGGCAGCAGATGTGATAATGCCTGCCGTTAGTCTTACGCTTAATCAGCCTGCCATGGGGCTGGGACTTACCCTGCCTGGTAACACCAGCATGGGGTTTGAGATGGAAGTAAAATCAAAAGCCGATGGCAGCAGCAACCAGGTATATAAAGGCAAAGTTACTTATACAAAAAAAGTGTTGGGCCTTATTAATGTAACGGCAGTGCTCACCAATCGTAGTTTCAGTTCCTCATCCTCCACGCTTCCTTATGATAATTTTCCCGGTGGGTTTTACGATGTTAGCAAAGAGTTTGATCTGAGCAGCAGTCCAATTTCAAATGATCTCATTAAATTCAATGCCACCGTACAACAACAGCCGCACTTTTGCTTTATACCTACACCCAGCGCCTTAGATATAGGAGGCGGAAATGTAACCCTCGCGAAAGCAGATTATCTTACTTCCTATGTAGGAGCCAATCCGCCCGCTACTCCCAAAAACACGCCTTTTCAAAACTTCATCACTGCTTTTAATGACGGCAGTGCCAATAATGAAGAGCATATTTCCATATTAAGGAGAAATGGCGACTGGGTGGCGGATGAATTAACCAATACGCCTCAGGCGGCTAACTGCTCTGCCTTTTGCACAACTTTAACCATGACGGGGCCTGCTACCCTTTGTACCAGCGCAACCTATTCAGTACAAGCTATTACGGGAGCTACTTATACCTGGACAGCCATTCCTGCCGGCAGCATAACTTTTTCCGGAACCGGTAATGCCGTTACCGCCACTAAAAATGCAACCTTCAACGGTAATGCTACTATCAGGGTTACAGTAGCCATTGCCAATTGCGGCAATACTGTACTCAATAAGGCGGTAGCTGTCGGCAACGTTGCCGGAAGCATAACTGCCACATACAATTCCCCGTCCAATCCTGCGCAGCCATTGTATCCCTTGGCCAAATTTGATTTAACAACTTACTACGATGCCTGCCTGTCTTTGCGCATCATACCCACTAATGTCCCGTCCGGCGTTACGGTTACCTGGTCGGCTACCGTATCGCCGGGCGCCACATGGCAGCAGGTAGGGAACTACTTTGTGTGTTTCTTTACCGCACTTAACCAAACAGCCGATGTAAACATGAGCATCGCCAATGCCTGCGGATCATCTTCCGCCCATTACAGGTTCAGGTGTATTAATACAGGCTTGTGCGGAGGTCCTACTCCCTTAAGAGGTATTATTTCTCCCAACCCGGCACAGCACACGGTTACCGTTACATTAAATGAAGAAGATAACATGGCTGCCAAAGCCGGTATACCGGCCCAAAGCGGCAGCAACATAACACAGGTAAAAATATATAATGCTTATGGTGCAACTGTAAAATCGGTCGGGTATGCCGGAACGGCGAAACAGGTTCAGGTGGATGTATCCGGGCTGGCAGCCGGCTTATATTTTCTTGAAGTATCAAACGGAACGAATAGCCAAACAACAAAACTGGTGATCGCCAGGTAAAAATTTAAAAGGGTTCGGTTCTATGCGCCGGACCCTTCTATCTATATTTATAGTTGATATAAATAACAAACCACAAACCATAAACGCTTCAATAATCCAGCTCTAACTTCAATCTTTCCTTTAACTCCTTCACCATCGGGTATTGCTCAATCATTTTCAGGTATTGCTCACGGCTGCTCAGCGGCCGCTCCTGTGGTGTGCCGGCATCTGCGGCTTCCTCTACATAAATGGCATAGGAAAGAGAACGGTTATTGTAAAAAGATTGCAGGTGTTCAATTAAAGTTCCCCGCTCCTGCTCAATAAATTTTTGCTGGATATTGCTTTCCACCACTATCTCAAAACTATTATTATCTGCTACCCTTAATTGCGCCAGCTTAAAATTGGTAACCGCGGAATGATTTTTTTGCTGCGCTAATTTATCAATATACCCGCTCCATGCTTCCTGCAGGTTTTCCATTGTTAATAGCAGCGCCGTATTATTAGCCTGCGTTTGTTTCTGGGCTATCTGTTTGCGTATCTTAGATAAGGCGCCAAGCGTTGGTGTAGTGGTTGCGGATGTTTCTGCTACTCCTGTGCCCGTAACTGGCTTGCCTGTCCGGGTAACAGGCTGTGCTGTAGCCATGCCATATGGCGCTGCTTCCTCTTCCACCATACTTTCAATCATTAGTTTGGCATCCGTTGCCTGCCGGTTTTTTTTTATTGTGGAAGCGGTGCTGCCGGGAGAAGAAAGCTCAGCTATCGCGGGCCTGATACTTTTAAAAGCTACCGGTTTGGCTGCATCAGTTACTTTTTTTTTAATAACGCCGGCATCGTTTACCAGTTCCACAGCCTGGCTCAGGTAGGTAAGCTTAATGAGTGTAAGTTCTGCATGCAGCTTTTTGTTCCGCGCTCCTTTATAATTGATCTCCGCTTCATTCAGTATGTTCAGCGCGCTGATAAGCCATGCGGGGGATACCTTTTGAGCTGTTGCCACATACCTGTCTTTAAAGCTGTCTACTACCTCTATCAGTCCCGCTATTTTTTCATCCCTGCACACCAGCAGGTTGCGCACAAATTCGGCAAAGCCATTCAGCACCAGGTCGCCTTCAAATCCTTTCCTGTTAATATCATCATATAACAGCAGGGTAGCAGCCAAATCCTGCGACAGCATGGCTTCTATTAGCTTAAAGTAATAGTCGGCGTCTAATATATTCAGGTGCTCTAATGTGTTTTTGTAGCTGAGCTCGCCATTGGTAAAGCTCACTATCTTATCTAAAATGCTGAGCGCATCGCGCATGCAGCCCTCACTTTTTTGGGCAATAACCTGGAGCGCGGCCTTATCGGATGTTATTTTTTCCTTATCACATATTTCCTGCAAATGTTCAACGGTATCATTAGGCGTGATTCTTTTAAAGTCGAATATCTGGCAACGCGATAAGATAGTAGGAAGTATTTTATGCTTTTCGGTGGTAGCTAAAATAAAAATAGCATAGGGTGGGGGCTCTTCCAATGTTTTCAAAAAAGCATTAAAAGCCGAAGCGCTCAGCATGTGTACCTCGTCAATGATATATACCTTGTATTTCCCCGCCTGCGGCGAAAAACGCACCTGCTCCGTAAGCGTTCTGATATCATCTACAGAGTTATTGCTTGCCGCGTCTAACTCATGAATATTAAGGGAGGCGCCGTCATTAAAAGATACACAGGAATCGCAAATATTACAGGCTTCTCCGTCTGCCTGCATGTTTTCGCAGTTGATGGTTTTAGCCAGTATACGGGCACAGGTGGTTTTACCCACTCCCCTTGGTCCGCAAAACAAAAAAGCATGCGCCAGTTGCTTGTTTTTAATGGCATTCTTTAAAGTAGTGGTAATATGGGCCTGTCCCACCACGGTATTAAAAGTTTGCGGGCGGTATTTACGCGCCGATACGATAAAATGATCCATACCCCTGATTCCGTTTATGCAAATGTAAGGGAATGTACAAATTTGAGGATGAGGGATTGGAAATGCAGGAAGCCCGAAGCCTAAAGCCCGAAATTCGAGAAGGCTGTCAGCAGTCAGCTATCAGCTATGCGCAGAAAAGGAATATTCATCTCATCGTTAGTAGTTACTTACCTGATAGCCGATGGCTGATTGCAAAGCACCAAGAAGCAAATCACAAAAAACAAATAAAATTTAAATAATAAATTTCAAATCATAACATATCATGTCATTTTCAAATTTTCACATTCCCACACTTTCACATTTCCCATATTTCCACATTTTATTTCCCTTATTCCCCTCATTCGTCTATTTTTGCGCTCTTCCAAATTAGCATTTCAAATGGTTGATGTATTATTAGGCCTCCAGTGGGGCGATGAAGGAAAAGGTAAGATTGTTGACTATTTCGCGCCTGCCTATGATGTGATCGCGCGTTTCCAGGGTGGACCCAATGCAGGACATACCCTGTATGTAAAAGATAAGAAAGTAGTATTACACCAGATTCCTTCCGGGATATTTCACAGCGATATCATTAATCTGATCGGAAACGGGGTGGTATTAGACCCGGTTACCCTTAAAAGAGAGTGCGAAACCGTGGCTTCTTTTGGGGTTGATTATGCTAAGAACCTTTATATTTCAGAAAGAACCAATCTTATTTTACCCACGCACAGGGCGCTTGACAAAGCTTCTGAAGTATTGAAGGGAAATGATAAAATTGGCTCCACACTAAAAGGTATAGGACCTGCCTATATGGATAAAACAGGCAGGAACGCATTACGGGTAGGAGATATTCTTGATAAAAACTTTACATCGCAATATATCAGGCTCCGCCTTAAACACCAGAAGCTTTTAGACAGCATGCAGTTTCATGAAGATATTTCAGCGTGGGAAGACGAGTTTTTTGAGGGTATTGAGTTTATGCGCCGGTTTAAGATCATAAACGGCGAATATTTTATTAATGAAAAGATAAGAGAGGGCAAAAAAGTACTGGCGGAAGGCGCGCAGGGGAGCATGCTCGACGTGGATTTTGGAACCTTCCCTTTCGTAACCTCTTCCAATACCATATCGGCAGGCGTATGTACGGGGCTGGGAGTAGCTCCGCAAAAAATTAAAGAGGTGATTGGCGTAACCAAAGCCTATTGTACAAGAGTGGGCAGCGGGCCTTTCCCTACCGAGCTACATGACGGGGTGGGAGACGAACTGCGTAAAACGGGTAATGAGTTTGGCGCCACAACCGGGCGTCCGCGCCGGTGCGGCTGGATTGACCTGGTGGCATTGAAATTTGCCTGTATGATCAACGGCGTTACACAATTAGTAATGACCAAAGCCGACGTGTTAGACGCGTTTACTGAGCTGAAAGTATGTGAAAATTATAATATTAACGGAAAGCTGCAGCAGCAGGTGCCTTACCAAATGGCAAAGCTGGCTATAGATCCGGTATATACTTCATTTAAGGGATGGGATACAAACATTACGGAAACAACCTCTTTTGCTTCCGTTCCCGGGGCTATGAAGGAGTATGTCAACCATATTAACGGTTATTTGGGCGCAGAAATAAAATATATTTCCAATGGACCGGGAAGAGAACAGATAATTCCGGTACTTTAATTGCGCGTTGTATTACAATAAAAATTATTTTTGAAATTATTTGGCTATATCAAAATCTCGTAGAAATTTTACGTTGTTAATTTAGTCAAGCTATGGCAAAATCTGAAAGAGACAAAAAAACTGCTGGTAAGGGAATTTCCGCTAATAACGGGAAAGCTAAACCCTTAAAAACGTCGCCCAAATCAAAAAAGAAAGAAGACGATGAGGATGAAGACGATGATGATCTGGAGCTGGATGAGAAACCTTCTGTAAAAGGAGGAAAGGCTGCGTCTAAATCTTTAAAAGAGGAAGACGACGATGATGATGATGACCTGGAAGAGGAGAAGGATGACTGGGAGAAAGTAGATGAGGAAGACAACTGGGATCCTGATTTCGATGAGTTTGATATACCTAAATCAAAAGCAAAGAAAACAGGTGGTAAAAAAGGAAAGGAAGATGATGATGACCTGGGCATTGATGATGAATTCAAGGACATGGGCTTATTTGATGATGGCGGTGGCGGATACGATGATGATGATGATGACTTTTAACAGCATAACGTGAAAAGAACATTTTGTTCCTTTCCGGTTCATGATTTTTTACAGGTTAAAGAACAGATGCTGGATTGGGCTAACCAGTTTGGCATCTGTTGTTTTTTAGACGATCACCGGTACCGCCTGCGGGAGCATCGTTTTGAATGCATACTGGCGGTGAAAGCCGAAAGCGTTCTTCGTACCACCGCGGGTAAAGCATTTGAACAATTACAGGCGTTTATTGATAAAAATAACGACTGGTGTTTCGGACACCTCGGTTATGATCTTAAAAACGAGGTTGAGTCCCTGCAATCCAATAATGCAGACTTTGTACAATTTGATGATCTTTTCTTCTTTGTTCCCGAAATTGTTTTAATACTCCGCAGCAACGAATTATTGATAGGCCTTAAAAGCCTGGAACATGCATCTGTTGCCCGTGCTGTTTTTAGCACCGTGCCGGCTACTGCTCATCAACCACTGCAAATTGAAATAAAAAGCAGGTTTACCAGGGATGCTTATATTGATACCGTTCAGCAATTGCAGCAACACATATTACGTGGTGATTGTTATGAAATTAATTTTTGCCAGGAGTTTTATAATGATAATGCGGTCATTAGCCCCCTGCAGGTATACCGGGCCTTAAGTAAGGAATCGCCCAACCCCTTTTCTTGCTACTACAGGCTGGAAGATAAATATCTCCTTTGTGCCAGTCCTGAACGCTACCTGCACAAGAGCGGGAACAGGCTGATCTCCCAGCCCATAAAAGGCACGATACAGCGAAATAATAAGCGTACGGAGGCCGACAGGCTGAACCGCGAAACGCTTCAGCATAGTGCAAAAGACCGTTCGGAAAATATAATGATCGTAGACCTGGTTCGGAATGACCTGGCAAAGGTTTGTACGGAAGGCAGCGTGAAGGTAGAGGAGCTGATGGGCATATACGCTTTCCCGCAGGTATACCAAATGATCTCTACGGTTAGCGGGGAAGTAGCAAATAATACGCGGGTAACAGCTATATTAAAAGCCACTTTTCCGATGGGAAGTATGACAGGGGCTCCTAAAAAAAGGGTAATGGAATTAATTGAGCAGTATGAACATACCCGGCGTGGCTTGTTTTCAGGGGCGGTGGGCTATATCTCCCCGGAGCAGGACATGGATTTTAATGTAGTGATCAGGAGCGTGCTGTATAACGCTTCAAACCGCTACCTGTCTTTTCAAACCGGCTCTGCTATTACGTATTACAGCAGGGCGGAAGATGAGTACGAAGAGTGCTTATTGAAGGCAGTGGCTATAAAAAAAGTGCTGAACAGATGATCCAGCACTCCTTTTGTTTATAACATGATCCCCTTTACTTTCTTTTCATTGTTTTTTGTTCGGCGGCGGTAGACATAATGGCCTTTGTTTTGGGAAGACCGATGGCTTCGGGGTAATTGCTTTTATCGTTGCTGAAAACGGTACTGTTGTTTTTTAGCAGCATTTCAATAGAGTCATTTAATATATCCTGGCGTTTTTCCTTAAACTGCTGCATTTTATCTTTCGGCAGCCTCATATCATACTCCCCGGCAACTACTTCCTTTTCAAAATCCGGATTGTAGAGATTAAACGCGCCAACTTCCATATTTAACGCTTCCGCAATTACATTTATATTGTACTTTCCGCTTATGCGTAACACGCTTAAATCGTTCATGTTTTCAGCTACAAGCTTTTCCATATTTAATAAAGGGGCTGTTGTTTCCTCCTGCTTTTCCAATATATAGCAGGCAGCCACATATTTCTTAACGTGTGCTCTCGATTCAGCAGGTAAATAATATTGCAGCTTCCAGAAATCGCGGCTATGGCTTTTTTTGATGGCCGCTTCTACTCTTGAAGCCCCGCCATTATATGCTGCTATAACCAGCAGCCAGTCGTTGAACTGGTTATGCAGTATTTTAAGATATTTTGCTGCTGCGTGTGTGCTTTTGGTAAGATCGCGCCTTTCATCCCTGTGATTGTTAATGGTTAAGCCCATTAACCTGCCCGTGGGGGCCATAAACTGCCAGGGACCTACGGCTCCTTTGCGTGATACCGCACCACTAAACATTTCAGATTCAATAAGCGCGAGATATTTTAGTTCCGTAGGCAGCTCATAGCGTATCATTATCTTGTCTATGAGCGCCATTTGCCGCGCATATTTGGATGTGATCTTTTCCAGGCGTTTTTCGTGCTTTTTTTCGTAATCCCTTACAAAGGCAATAGCCAGTGGGTGCAGGGTACTGTATTCATTTTTGCTGATCACCGGTGCTTTAGGTGTGGCTGTTGCTTCGGGCGCCGCAGATACTGCTTCCGTTATAACAGCAGCAGTATTTTCATTATCCGAAGGTAAGCTTACCGCCGCCGCCACAACTAATTCAGTAGCGGCTATGCTGGTATCTGTTTCCTGTGATCCGGCATTGCCATGTACAGCTTCGGCTTTTAGCGAAAAAGACATACATAAAACCAATACGAAACAACCAAAACCCTTTAATAACATAATCATATAACTCAATTTTTTGGTTTTCTCCCGTTTTGCAATTATGGTTCCAAAAAAGGAGGGTGCAAAATAATTGGTTGATTCACAGGGGATTATAAAACCTTAAAGATTTGTGAAGCTTATCAGAGGTATTGGAAGAGTGGAAAAGCAAAAATACTCCTTCAAAATGGATCGTCATAGTTTTAAGCCAAAACTATGCCATGATTTATGGTAAAAAGCATTAAATTGACTCCAAAATTACGCCATTATGGCGTAGTTTTGGAAATTATGACATGTTTTGTGAGTATTTGGGGAAACTAAAGTATAAGCAAAGGCTGTTCAAAGCGATTTTACATCTGAGGAAATGGCCCGGTGGATATGGAATCCTATAGCGGAGCCTATTTTTTTTAAAGCGAGCGTCATCTGGTTTTCAACTGTTTTTAAAGAGAGATTCAATAGTTCCGCTACTTCTCGGTATTTCAGCTCTTCCTCTTTAACCAGCTTAAAGATGAGCCTGCACCTTGCCGGCAGGCTTTGAACGGCTTCATGTATTTTGTGAAGCATTTCGGCTGTGATCATTAATTGCTCAGGGTCGAAAAATACGCTGTTCAATTCAACCCAGTAATCATCTGCAGGTAAACTTTGCCAGCTTTTTTGTTTTTTCAGGTAGTTAAGACAGGTGTTTCGGGTGCTGGTGAAAAGGTATAATTTGAGGTTTATGATGGTGTGAAGTATTCTGCGCTTCTTCCATATTTTAATAAATACATCAGAAACAGCTTCCTCCGAAAGCTGCTTTGATCTGAGGAAGGAAAAGGCAAATTGCTGAAGAGAGGGATAAAAATGCAGGAATAGTTCATTATATGCCTGCTGATTGTTGAAAAGTGCAATCTGTTGTTGTAATAGTTCAATATGAGGCTGGCGGTTATCCATAAGCATACCCCTGCAATCGTTTTGCAAACTACGGTTTTTACAATGAATTCTCTTTTAAAGGAGAGCACAAAGCTACAATGTGCTGCTTGATTTGCTGTAATATTTTAAATAGCGGAAGGAAATGGCAGAAAAATTATTCTGTAGCCTATTTTTTTTTACCTTTGCCCACCGCTAAAGAAAACGGCGATAAACTACAGTCGTAAGCAGGCTAAAAAAGGAAGTTCTTATAAGTAATTCAATAATATTTCTTCTTTGAGGAGAAAGGACCCTTAGCTCAGCCGGTTAGAGCATCTGACTCATAATCAGAGGGTCGCTGGTTCGAGCCCAGCAGGGTCCACTCAATTACTTACAAGGTCGCGGTTTGCGACCTTTGTAATTTTATCTGTCTTCCGGCTTGTTCTGCCCCCAACGCTTATGCATATGTAATTACTCTCTTACCGTATAAGACAATTGTAATAACAATATTTTTTGTAAGTTGTATGGCCAATTGGATCATGCATTTCATTTTTATATTGCAACATAATCGCTGTCATTGAACCAGAACCCTGAACAAATAGCCCGGGACAAGATAGACGCTGCATTAACGGCAGGCGGCTGGATCATTCAGCATAAAGCCCGTATTAACCTTTTAGCCGGCAGTGGAATTGCAGTAAGAGAATACCAAACGGATATTGGCCCTGCAGATTATGTGTTGTTTCTGGATAAAAAGCCGGTTGGTATCGTAGAGGCAAAACGCGCAGAAGAAGGCGTACACCTTACCATGCATGAGGAACAGTCGGAGGCCTATGCGGCTGCCAAATTAAAGTTCCTTGATAATCAGAAACTGCCCTTTGTATACGAAAGTACCGGTGAATTAACGCGTTTTACCGATTACCGTGATCCCAAACCACGTTCCAGAACAGTATTTACTTTTCATCGCCCTGAAACGTTCCGGGAATGGTTGATGCAGGAAAAGTCGCAGCGGGCCAGGTTGCTGGATTTACCGGCATTGCCGGAGGTGGGGTTGCGGCACTGCCAGGTTACCGCAATCAACAACCTGGAAAAATCTTTCAAAAACAATTATCCTAAGGCTTTAATACAGATGGCTACGGGGTCGGGCAAAACTTTTACGGCGATTACATTTATATACCGGTTGCTAAAATTTGCCAAAGCCAAAAGAATACTATTTCTTGTTGATACAAAAAATTTGGGTGAGCAGGCCGAACAGGAATTCATGAGCTATGTTCCCAATGACGACAACAGGAAGTTTACGGAATTGTATGCCGTTACGCGGCTGAAAAGCAGCTTTATCCCTGCGGATAACCAGGTGTACATTTCTACCATCCAGCGAATGTACGCTATTTTAAAAGGCACAGAGATGGACGAAGGCGCCGAAGAGCAGAACCCCAATGAGCGTTTTCAGCCCAAAGAACCGCTGCCGGTTGTTTACAACGAAAAAGTGCCCGTTGAGTTTTTTGATTTCATTGTAATAGATGAATGCCATCGCAGCATTTATAATTTGTGGAAACAGGTACTCGACTATTTTGATGTGTTCCAGGTAGGGTTAACGGCAACCCCCGACAACCGCACTTTTGGTTACTTCAATAAGAATATTGTTAGTGATTACGGTTACGAAAAGGCGGTGACAGATGGCGTGTTGGTTCCCTATAATGTGTTTACAATAGAAACCAAGATCACCAAAGAAGGGAGCAAAATACGGATGGGTGAAAAGGTAGACAAACGGGAACGCCTCACCCGGAAAAAATTCTGGGAGAGTGTAGATGAAGACATTGAGTATAGCGGCAGGCAGTTAGACAAAGACATCGTGAACCTTAGTACCATACGCACAATCGTTCGCGCTATAAAAGACAGCCTGCCTGCTGTTTTTCCCGACAGAACCGGTAAGGATGGGAAATTTGAAGTGCCCAAGACCCTGATATTCGCAAAAACCGATTCGCATGCCGAAGACATCATTGAGATCGTGCGGGAAGAATTTGCCGAAGAAAATAAGTTCTGTAAAAAGATCACATACCGCAGCACGGAAGACCCCAAAACAGTGCTCAGCCAGTTCCGGAATGATTATTATCCGCGTATTGCCGTAACGGTAGACATGATTGCCACCGGAACGGATATACGCCCCTTAGAAGTGCTGGTATTTATGCGGGACGTAAAAAGCCGGAGCTATTACGAGCAGATGAAGGGACGCGGCACACGTACCTGTTCGCTTGAGCAGTTGAGAGCCACCGGAACGCCATCTGCCAGGTTCACCAAAGATCATTTTGTAATCATTGATGCTATAGGCGTAGAGCAATCGCAGAAAACAGACAGCCGCCCGCTGGAGAAACAGCCGGGTATGAGCCTGAAAGACCTGCTACAGCATGTAGCCATTGGCAATACAGGTGAAGATATCCTCACAACACTGGCCAACCGCCTGATCCGCCTTGACAAGCAAATTGATGAAAAAGAAAAATTACATTTTGCTGAACATGCTAACAGACAAACGATCAATCAGGTGGTGAAGCAGTTGCTGAATGCCTATGACCCGGATATGGTAGAGGGCATAAGGAAAAAGGTAGAAGGCGGGAATCCGGATATATCTCCTAATGAACTGGATGCAAAATTCAGGGCACAACATGCACAAATTATTGAACAGGCCGTTGCCGTGTTCAACAACCCGGAGCTAAGGGATTATATTGTGGATGTACGCAAAAAATACAACCAGGTGATGGATACGGTTAATATTGACGATGTAACAAAGCTGGGCTGGGTAAAAGACCAGGAGGCAGCCGCCGAACTTACGATCAGCAATTTTAAAGCATGGATTGAAGCGCATAAAGATGAAATAACCGCCCTGCAAATTTTTTACAGCCAGCCCTACCGCCGCCGCGAACTCACCTACAGCATGATCAAAGACCTGTGCGAAAAGATAAAAATGGAGCAGCCTTTATTGGCGCCTTCTCATGTATGGAAAGCCTATGAGCAACTGAAGCAGGCGGAAGGTTCAGCAAAAAACGAATTGATTGCATTAGTGAGTATCATCCGTCATACCAGCGGCATTGATGAAAAGCTTACGGTGTACGACAAAACGGTTGACAAAAATTTTCAGCAGTGGATCTTAAAACAGAATGCCGGGCAACACAACCGTTTTACCGAAGAGCAGTTGCAATGGTTACGAGAAATAAAAAAGCATATTGCCGGCAGTTTTCATGTGGAGAAGGATGATTTTGAACTGGACCCGTTTAATAAAATGGGCGGGCTGGGGAAATTTTACCAGTTGTTTAAAGAAGATTATGAAAAGGTATTGGATGAATTAAATGAAGCGCTGGTGGCATAAAATTGTCTGAACCATGATTAAAGGATTATAAGATTTCTTGATGATGTTGCATGAAGAGCTAACAAGGAAAATAATAGGTTGCGCTATGGAAGTACACAAGCGTTTAGGCAATGGCTTCCAGGAAGTGATATACCAAAGGGCGTTGGAAATTGAAATGAACCTGGCAGGACTGGTGTTTGCGAGGGAAATGGAGATGGCTATATTTTACAGGGATGCTGAAATAGGAACAAGACGTGTTGACTTTTTTGTGGAAGGTAAAGTGATGGTAGAGCTAAAAGCGTTGATTAAGCTTGAAGATGTTCACCTGGCACAAGCAATGAATTATCTGGAAGCCTATAAGATGGAAATAGGCCTACTGATAAATTTTGGTGCAAAGAGTTTAGAATTTAAAAGAGTACATAATAACAAATTAATAAGACAGTAGTAAAAATCAAGATAATCCTTAAATCAGGTAAAATCAAGGTTCAGACCATTCAGCTAAAAATCCGTTAACTGCTGAAAATAAAATAAGCCCACCATTGCACTAATCCTTCACTTATGTGAGGGAAACGGCGTGGAGCCGACATTCATGCAGAGCAGACTTAGACACAAAAGAACAACAAATAACTCAAAAATAAAATATAAAACCTCATACAACCGATATACGCTATTTGATAATTTATTTTTGAACATGTATAGAGCAACTACAAGTAGTTAAAAATGAATCTGTTGCTTATTTGATGGCTATTTGATAGCAGGATAGGTCTTAACCAATCGGATATGGAACAGGATATAATGAATATGGTAAGTTTTCGCAAGTTGGAGAAGAATGCTTTTTCGGAAAAGATCCCATTTGAAATTTCGTTTCCGGATTTTGAGCATGGGTGGCTGGGGGTAAATATCATGGCGGACGATGCCAGGCTCGAATTTGAAGCTGCTGTTTTCGGCTATAGTGCGCTGGCAGATGTAATTACCCCGGTTGCCGACCTGCTACCGGTAGTGGGCGATTACGATAAATATTTTCAACTTTTACGAAAAAGAAGCCGGATAATATTCGACCTGGAGCCTCAATTGTATGTGTTTGATTTTAAAGCAGCCTATATATTCGGTAGCGGTTACACACTGCAAATACTGGTGGCGGAACAATATTTATATTATGATGGCATCTGGATTGACCGGGAAGATTTTGAAGATTTTAGTGACTCCATCAGCGGATTTCACAATTTTAAAAAATCAGTTTTATTGGCAATAGAAATACCGTTACGCTTTTTTGCAGAACGGTTTTACTTTGCAATGAAATCGTTATCCTTTAAAATCGGGCAAGACCGGTTTGATACATCAAGCGAATACCCATTAGTAGATAACCAGCTAAAAAGGATCCGCAAATACCTTGATGAGAAATATTAATAGGTATCAACCGGGTTGAATGACTGAAAGTTTTTTTATTTATTAAGCTGCAAGTGCTACTATTAAACATTGTTGCGTCGCACACTTGTGCTGCAAACCATTATTGACCAATGAACAAAGAACAAAATATAAATCAATTACCAAAAGACTGGAAGTGGGTGAAGTTGGGAGAATATGTGAAATCTGTGAAAGGAAAGAAACCTAAAAGCATTTCAAAAGAAAAGACAAACAGCCATTCAATTCCTTATGTCAATATAAAAGCGTTTGAACAAGGAATTATAGATGAATACACGAATGGCCAAGGTTGTGTTCTTTGTGAAAACGGAGATTTTCTTATGGTGTGGGACGGCTCACGATCTGGATATGTGGGAAAGGGTATAAAAGGTGCCTTGGGAAGTACATTGGTAAAACTTGATTTTCCCAACATTGATAACAACTATGCATACTATTTTCTCCAATCGAAGTTTTTAGATATAAATACAAGAGCAAAAGGAGTAGGCATACCTCATGTTGATCCCAACATATTGTGGAACTATAATCTGTTGATTCCACCTCTCTCCACCCAAACTGCCATTGTTGCCAAAATAGAAGAACTCTTTAGTGCCTTAGACAAAGGCATAGAACAATTAAAAACCGCGCAGCAGCAACTCAAAACCTACCGGCAGGCGGTGTTGAAATGGGCATTTGAGGGAAAGTTAACAAGAAGTCTGAACCATGATTCTTATGATTTACATGATGAACAGGATTTAAGCATGGCCGCAGAACCCGCTGCTGAATATAAAACACAAAAAAATCAGGACAATCAGGAAAATCCCATAAATCATGGTTCAGACAATGGGAAGTTGCCGGAGGGATGGAAGTGGGTAAAATTAGGAGATGTTTCAAAAGTATCAGGAGGATTATCAAAAACTCCCAAAAGACATAATCTTGAAATGCAGATGCCTTTTTTAAGAGTCGCCAATGTATATTTTAACTCTTTGGATTTATCTGAAATTCATACAATAGGAGTAACCAGAAATGAAATTGAAAGAGTACGATTGGAAAAAGATGATTTGCTCTTCGTTGAAGGAAATGGAAGCATTGAGCAAATTGGAAGAGTTGCTTTGTGGAATGGATCAATTCAAAATTGTGTACACCAAAACCATCTAATTAAATCACGATTATCAAGAGAAATTATACCAAAATATTCATTGTACTTTTTTTGTTCAAAAGCTGGAAGAAATAATATTAAAAAAGAAGCAAGTTCAACTTCAGGTCTGCACACGTTAAGTTTAGGAAAGATTTCAAAATTAGAGTTGCCATTGTGCTCACTCAAAGAACAAAATAAAATCGTCCAAGCCATCGAATCCCGCCTCAGTGTAGCCGATAAAATGGAAGAAAGCATCACCCAAAGCCTGCAACAGGCGGAGGCGTTAAGGCAAAGTATATTAAAAAAGGCGTTTGAGGGAAGGTTAATAAATACTACTGCTAAAGTTGTTGCCTTCAAGCCAAAAAATCAATACTTTTTTGACTGCCAGATATTAGGCTATATTATAAGATCCTCAAAAAAGAAAAACATCCGGCATGGTGAAATGACTTTAGCAAAATACGCTTATCTGGCCGTAAAAATCTTTGGAATTCCTTTATCATACATTTTTCAACAATGGCATTTAGGGCCTTATCCGCCGGAAATAAAAAAGGCTGTAAATAACAAGCAATTCTTTTTGCATACTAAAAGCGGATTAGATTTAGCCGATGAAGAGAAATTGTTAAAGTATGAGAATCCTTATCTTGAACAAACAGAGCAAGCTGTTAATGAACTCATTGCAATATTTGAAAAGTACGATGCAAAAAACAGGGCGCATAAAACCGAACTTTTAGCTACTGTTTGTAAAGTAATTGAAGATACAGTGTCTACAGATTTTTCTATAGTTAGGGAAGCTATGCGCAACTGGAAGATAGCGTTGAAAAATTCTCCTTATAAGAATAAGGCTGAAAAATTTAATGAGGAAGAAACAAAACAGTGCCTAAGCTTTATAATTAAAAGAGGGTGGGGCAATAAATTAACACAGCAACATCTGAATGATCAGCATCAAGAAATATAGTCTGCGACAACTTAAACGGAAATTTGAAAATAGGGATTTTGCTATCCCTGAAATTCAACGCCAGTATGTTTGGAAAAAGCAACAGGTTTTAAAGTTGATGGATAGTATATTTAAAAACTATCCTATCGGGATTGGATTGATATGGAACGCTCCTTTTTCAAAAGCCATTAACATCAGACCTAATAATAAAACAATTGTACCTCCTTTTAATAAGAAAGCAAAGCACGCCGAATTGATTATTGATGGGCAACAGAGACTATCTACAATATTCGGAGTAATTATGGGTATTGAGGAGAGACCCGATGCCGGCTCGCATATTAATTTTCGTCATATATTTTTTAACTGCGATAAGAAAGCGGATCGACGATTTATTTTCTCATCAAGGTATGATGAGAACACCAAGGGGTATATCCGATTATATGATTTGCTTAATACACAACCTGCTGTTTTAAAACGCAGATTTAATTTAACAAATAGGTATGCCTCCGAGGCCGCCAAATGTTTTAAAGCATTTCATCATTACTCCTTTTTGCTATTGATGTTTACCGGCAGCAATATAGATGATATCAGGGAGGTTTTTGTTAGAATCAATTCTGCCGGAATGAGAGTTAACCGGGCAGATACCCTTTTTGCAAAAGCAACAGACGTAAGCCTCCGTGATCATATTTTGGATACTAAGAGAGGTCTTAAACATTCTTATCAGTTTATTTCCAATGAAGCAATGCAAAGTGCTTTGGGGCTTGCATATGGAGCAACAACCATTACAGGAAGGGCATTGGAATCTGTATTAACAAAAATTGAGAAAAATAAAAAACATAATGGTGAGTTCACTAAAACCTGGAAGAACCTTCAATATGGATATGAAGAGGCGGTTGATTTTCTCGTGAATCATTTAAGGGTCATTCATCCCTCGTTGCTTCCATATCAAAATATATATACACTGCTTTCATTTTTCTTTTATTTAAATAAATCAAGAGCCAAGTCCTCGCAGATAAAAGAAATAAAGAAATGGTTTTGGTTTACAGCGTGCGGTGAAAGATATTCGGGAGCGGCTTTCAACAGAAATATTCCTGATGACATTAAATTTTTTAAGCGATTAGCAAAAACAAGCAATGCAAAATTCATTCCTTCTGAAAAAATTAACCCTGTCGATCTCTTAAAAATGGATTATCAAAAATCTTCCAGTATTTCAAAAGCCTATTTTCTTATGTTGCGAAGTAAAAAGCCGGCATATTTGCTAAATGGCTACGAAATGATATTGGATGATCCATCATCTGTTTCAAATCGAAAAGACAGGCATCATATTTTTCCTAAGGCACATTTAAGACGTATACAGGTTAACCCCAGATGGATAAATTCAATTTGCAATATTTGTTATATAGAAGCTGACGAGAATCAATCTATAAGTGACGTCCACCCAAGAAATTACCTAAAGGAATATAAAAAGCACCGCCATTTTACCAGGGTAATGAAAAGCCATTTAATTCCAGCATCTGCTACAAGCCCTGTTTGGGATACAAATAATAAACGAAGCTTTTTGAATTTTCTGAATGTTAGAGGGAAGCTTATAGTTGGTGAAATTGAAAAGCTTGCAGGAACTAAATTGTTTGAAAGATTTGATGAAATTAGAAGAATCTGAAAATATAAAGCATTAGGCGTAGCCGATAAAATGGAAGAAAGCATCACCCAAAGCCTGCAACAGGCAGAGGCGTTAAGACAAAGTATTTTAAAAAAGGCGTTTGAAGGGAGGTTGATTGGAATAAAAGAATAACAATCGTATGTCTTCACCTAATGACAATTGGTATAGTCACCTGGTAGCCCAAAGCCGTACAGATGCTATCTACGATCTTATTCATATGTTTCTGCTTCCTGACTGGCGACCCAATCACAAACTGGATTTTGTAACGGTAAGAAAACAGGCGCTGCCGGAGCAACTCCAAAATATTCCGCCGGAAGATATTTCACGGAAACTTCTGCCCAACGACTATTGTTTTCCCGGGGATGATTATGTGCTGCTGCACAACTACCGGTTAACCGAATATCTGCATGCCACCCGATGGATTGACTGCATTGAAGATTTTGAAGACCGAAGTTTCCTGGAACTTCGATACGACTGGACACAGAAAGCAGAGGAGTTTTGGAATAATCCACCTGCTTATAATCTTGCTTCTAAGGCCCGTGCAGCAACAAACACCGGGGAAGAACGGGTGCTGGAAGAAAAAGAGCAAAGTCTGAAAATTGCGTATGAGTTGTTGCAGCAGGGCCGCAACCGGGAACTTGCTTTGCAGTATGCCCGTACCGGGAAAGCATTCCTCGATGCGCACCAAATCATTTATGACAGCGACAGCAATACCCTTTTGCAGAAAATTTCACAGCAAATGATGGGTTATAATATAGTGGCCATGGTATATGCCTGGAACAACCAGGTAAATAAAGCGGCTGCAATTGATAAATTATACATTCATCAACCGGGACTATGGGATAGTCTGGAAGCTTGTATTATGCCTTACCTCGAAATGCTGATGGTAAAAAAACAAAGCGATTATTTACAATATTTATTCAGCGATAAAGATTTTCGTCAGTATTTTTTGGCGCATTACGAAGCCTACATTTCTTTATTGGTGGATGATACTTATCCGCTTTCCCGTAAGAAGGAGGTGGTGGGCATCATCAACAGGGTGAATAATACAGGAAAAGAGTGGAAATAGGCATTCTCGCCGTGGTTCCTGTCTGCACGAAACACTCAACCGAATGCTCCCGGCATAGCCTCTTTTTAAATAAATTCATTAGCTTTGCAAAGCACTATCTTCGGAGCGTGCAACCACCGCAATGGCCACCTTTAAGGTGGCTTTTGTCATGCTATAGATTAATATCTTGAGTAGCGAAAAGTTGAATTTAAGCAGATGGTTGAACCGGAAGGAATAGTTATCATTTTGAATGAACAATAGATTCCTCCAAAGTCGGAATGACAAGCTGTGGTAATACGATGAGAAGTAACGGAGCAATTCGCCTATATTGTATTGCCAGGCATTTTTGTCGCAGTCTAATCATCGCCGGCTGCTTGTCGCCCCAAAACTTAGGAGGTGCTGATATGCTGGCATACTAAACCGTCAATTAATGTACATTGATTATACTATCTCATATTTAACTTTATTCCATTTTCTTTAACTAAGGATGTTTATATTTAACTTTCCTGTAAATCCTTTAATCAGCAAATCCTGATCCAGACAATATGAGTAATAACGCATCGGGCAAGTAAAATATGGGCATTCTGCAACACTCTCCGCGATGATGGCCTAGTATACGGTGATTATTTAGAGCAGCTTACCTATCTGTTAATTTTGTCGCAAAGGCTCGTGTCACGAGACTTAAAACGGCGGTCACTCGAAGATGTGGTTCGTGACACAAACCACGGCTACAAAGTATATTAAAACAGGTGTTTGAAGGGAGGTTGCTGTAAAAACCAAAATTAGTGTACATCTCTTCTTTACTTGTGTACTAAATTTAATTTTAGTGTACATTCAAATGAAATGTTCACTATATTTGTTTTTAGTGTACATTAATAACCTGCATGTCAACTAATTTTCAAAAATGACAATCGGAAGATATATACAACAACCGCAGGGTTATAAAGCCTTTATACCCAATGCGTTTCCTTCGGCAGAGCTCTTGGCTTTTTCCCCGGAAACAATAGTCAAAGCAGCCCTGGCTGAGCGGCTATTGGGTAAGCTGGATGGTATTACGCATGTATTGCCTGATGTAGATTTTTTTCTTAATATGTTCCGCATTAAGGATGCTACCAGCAGTGCTCAGATAGAGGGTACCAAGGCTACTATGATGGATGCGCTGGAGATGAATGCCGGGTTAAATGTTAAAGACACGGATGCGGATGATATACTTTTTTACATCAACGCATTGAAGTATGGTACCGGGCGGTTAAAAGATTTTCCGTTTTCGCTGCGCTATATTAAGGAGCTACACAGCAAACTGATGACCGGAGCCAGGAGCAGTCATTTTGCCGATCCCGGTGAATACCGGCGATCTCAAAACTGGATTGGCGGTACCTCACTGCAAAACGCGGCTTTTGTGCCGCCGCCTGTTGAAGAAATGAACAGGGCTTTATCTGATCTGGAAAAGTTTATTCACAATACATCCCTGATGCCTGTATTGCAGGCAGGGCTCATCCATGCACAGTTCGAAACCATCCACCCTTTTTTAGATGGAAATGGCAGAACCGGGCGATTGCTGATCACCCTCTTTTTATTTGAAAGAGCCGTGTTGGAACAACCGGTGTTGTTTCTTAGCAGTTACTTTAAACAGCACCAGCAACTGTATTACGAAAAGTTAAACGCTTATCATAATAACAAGGTAGAAGAGTGGTTGCATTTTTACCTGGAGGGCGTTATAGCTATTGTCCGGGAGGGTATTGAAATTTCTAAAAAAATTACAGCCTTGCGGGAAGGAGATATGCGTAAGATACAAGCCCTGGGAAAAAGAGAGGCTACCAGTGGGGTAAAGTTTTTGCAGGAGCTTTTCAAAGATCCACTTACCAGCAATGGTAAAGCGGCTAACATTATGCAGTTAAGCCGCTCAGGTGCTATTAAACTTGTAGACCGGTTTGTTAACCTGGGAATTCTTTATTTGCAGGATGAAACGGTGAAATACGGTAAAACCTATGCGTATAAAAATTATATTACCATCTTTAATCAATAAACATGTCCAATAGTCAAATCGTTTCCAAAATCTGGGCATTCTGCAATACCCTCCGCGACGACGGTGTAGGTTATGGCGACTATTTAGAGCAGCTTACCTATCTGTTATTTTTAAAAATGGCAGATGAGTACAGCAAACCGCCACATCTTCGCAAAATGCCCATACCCAAACAATATAATTGGGAGAGCCTGCTAAATAAAAGCGGCGATGAACTGGAAACGCATTACAGCAAACTGCTGCGGGAACTGGGTACGGAAAAAGGTATGCTGGGACAAATTTTTATCAAGAGCCAGAACAAGATACAGGACCCTGCTAAGTTGTATAAGCTCATTGCGCTTATCAACGCAGAGCAATGGGTATTAATGGGTGTAAAAGACAAGGGTGATATTTACGAAGGACTATTGGAGAAAAATGCGGAAGACACCAAAAGCGGCGCCGGACAATATTTCACACCAAGAGCATTGATCAGGGCAATGGTGGAGTGTATCCATCCCGGGCCTGATAAAACCATTGCCGACCCGGCTTGCGGCACCGGTGGTTTCTTTCTGGCGGCCTACAACTGGATAACAGAAAACCATGAATTAGACAGGCAGCAAAAAAAATTCCTGAAGCATGAAACGTTCTCAGGCAATGAAATTGTTGCCGGCACCCGGCGCCTCGCATTAATGAATTTGTTCCTGCACAATATTGGAGATATTGACAATGAACAGGTAATGATATCTCCCAACGACTCCCTAATTGCCGCTTCTGAAACCCGGTACGATTATGTGCTTGCCAATCCGCCCTTTGGTAAAAAAAGCAGCATGACTTTTACCAATGAAGAAGGTGAGCAGGAAAAAGAAGACCTTACCTATAACCGCCAGGATTTTTGGGTAACTACCAGCAATAAACAGCTCAACTTTGTACAGCATATCAAAAGCATGCTCAAAACAACCGGTTTTGCCGCGGTTGTTTTACCTGATAATGTTTTATTTGAAGGTGGCGCCGGAGAAACGGTAAGAAAGAAACTATTGGAAGCTACCGACCTCCATACTATCCTGCGCCTGCCTACAGGTATTTTTTATGCCAATGGTGTAAAGGCGAATGTGCTGTTCTTTGACGGCAAACCTTCCAGCAAAAACCCATGGACAAAAGCGGTATGGATATATGATTACCGCACCAATATCCATCATACTTTAAAAAAGAATCCGCTGAAGCTGGAAGACCTGCAGAATTTCATTAGCTGCTACAACCCAACCAACAGGCATAAACGAAAACAAACATGGAGTGAAACCAATCCTGACGGACGCTGGAGAAAATTTACCTATGATGAGATCGTTGCAAGGGATAAAACCAGTTTGGATATTACCTGGCTAAAAGATAAATCACTGGCTGATTTGGATAACCTGCCCGATCCCGATGAGCTGGCGGAGGAGATTGTTGAAAACCTGGAAGCGGGAATAGAAAGCTTCAGGGCGATTATCGCGGCATTGAAAAAATAGAACCGGCTCTCCTTTCATGAAAAACGCAGACTATCCTTACCGGTATCGCTTAAGAATATCTTCAATGCGCTCATCGGGTACCAGGTTGGTGGTTTCTACGAGCACAATTTGTGCATAATGAGGATGCATGGTATTGAGCACATAATTGAAGTTGCCGGGCAATACGGCGGAAGGTACTTTTAAAACAGGTGTATCGCTTTTGTTATACCATGCGTTTCCGGGTGGCTGGCATTTGCTGTAATCTTTAAAATCTCTCCACCCTTTTTTCATATCCGTTTCTTTTATTTCAGTAATGCTGAGCGTGCCGGGTATTTCGATGATCATTATTTTAAAATCCCCGTTGAATCCTACTCCTTTTCTGCGGATCATGTTTTCCAGAAATGCCAGCGGCACAGATTCCGCGGTATACACTACTTTGCGCCCTTTTCCGTTCCAGCGCCCGCTTATACCTGGCGCAAAGAGCGTATTACTATATGCTTTATGAACAATACGATACACCAGCATGCAGTAATTATTTAAGCAACATATCCATGTGCCAGCCGGTCTAATTCATCCGATACCAATCCAACGCCACCGGGAGTAGTCAGCCAGTCTATTGGCTTTTCCTTTGTGCTCCAGAAAGGCTTTTGCAACCAGTAATTAAATTCATCTGCATTACCGAAAAGCTCCTCCCCCTTTGCAAAAAGGGCAATGAGCCTGAGCAGGTGTTCACTTTCAACAGGCGCCAGATTTTTTTCCTGCTCCCGATAGTTGTTTATTGTCCTGGGGTGGATATAAAGCAGTTCGGCGAGGCTTTTTTCGGACATTTTTATTAAGCGGGCAAAAATGTAAAACACCTCTGCACTGATACCCTTACGGGCAGCGCCTACCATTTTTATCTCATCGCTCAAATCGAAGTTTCTGAATTTCCTCCGAACGGTGCTTTTTTGTTTCACATCAGTTGCAGCCATTTTATTTATTTTCCATGAAGATAGTGAATATTTTCACTTTTAAAAGTGAAAATATTCACTATTGCATTATTACAGCAAATTACCTGCTTTCCCTGATCGCCTTAAACTCCGATCCTGCCTTCCATTGCGGCCATTGCTGGCCATAGGCCAGGCGGCGGCCAACCCGGAATAATAATTGAAGGTCATCAATAGCGCCATCTAATTTCCAGGTGGCGGCATCGTATTCGTCGGAGGGGCGATGATAGTTTTTTTCGGTATAGATATCATTCATTTTTTTGCCATAGCCGCTTTCTTTTCCAATAACATCAATGCCGCTGCCGACATATAAAGCAGGGATACCTGCTTTTGCAAAATTGAAATGATCGGAGCGGTAATAATAACCGGCTTCAGGGTGCACTTCGGGTATAATAACACGGTTCAGTTTGGCGGCTTCTTCCCGCAGGTAATCTTCCAGTTCCGATTGTCCCTGTCCTACTATAATCACATCCTTTGTTTTTCCATACCAGTTCAGTCCGTCCATATTAATATTGGCCACGGTTTTATTGGCCGGGTAAATGGGGTTTTGCGCGTAATAAGCTGAGCCCCATAATCCCTGCTCTTCGGCAGTTACAGACAAAAAGACAATGGTGCGTTCAGGCGGTATTGGCAAACTTTTAAATCCACGCGCCAGTTCCAACAATCCGGCTGTGGCACTTGCATTGTCTAATGCGCCATTGTAAATGGAGTCGCCGGTTTCATCGGGCGTGGCAATGCCGAGGTGATCCCAGTGTGCTGTGTATATGATGGTTTCATAGGGATATTTACTGCCTGTTATTTTACCAATTACATTATTGGATTGGTTGTAATTGGTTTTTACCTGTATGGAGGTGGATAATTTCAGGTTTAAAGGTATTCCCTTAAATCCCCTTATATCGGCTGAAGCGAGTAAGGTTGTATCCCTGCCTGCGGCGGTCAGTAATTTTTGCGCCGCCGGTGCCGATACCCAGCCAATCACGTCGCAGATCGTTTCATGCTTTCCCCTTGGGTCTAAGCGCAGGCGGGAGGCATTCCAGTTGTTCTGCACTACCGTAAACGGATAGCTGGCGGCTTCGGTATTGTGGATAACGAGGCAACCTTTGGCGCCCTGCCGGGCGGCTTCTTCAAATTTATAGGTCCAGCGTCCATAATAGGTCATTGTTTTGCCTTTGAACAAAGACGTATCACCTGCATTAAAACCGGGGTCGTTCACCAATACCATGACCACTTTTCCTTTTACATCCAGACCCTCATAATCATTCCAGTTATACTCCGGCGCCACCACGCCATAGCCTGCAAAAACAAGTTCATCATTATTGAGTGAAACGGCAGCATCGGTTTTGTCTGTCCATACCACGTAATCATCCGGCCCTTTTAAAGTAAAGTTTCCTTTGGCAGATTGTACCTGCATAACCGGCGCGGCATGGGTAGTAATGTTTACCATGGGCACTTCCTGGAAATAGCTTTCGCCGTTGCCGGGTTCCAGTCCTGCCGCAATGAACTTTTCCTTTAAATATTGGATCGTTTTTGTTTCGCCTTCAGTGAACGGTTTTCGTCCTTCAAATCCATCATCCGAAAGTTCGGCAATATGTTTACCCAAACTGTCGGCGCTGAAAGCGGCAAGGCCATCTTCTTCCCCAAAAGCTGTTTCTTTGGGATTACAGGAAGTAAGCAGGAGCGTGGCGGATGCAATACTTAAAAAGATGCGGTTCATAAAAATGGTGTTATATGATGAGGCAAGTATAGTAATATTTTTAGACTAATCTACCCTAATATCAATATCTTGCGCACCTTTTCCTGCGAAGAGGAAGATCGGGGGTGGCGTTATCAGCCGCTTTGTTAGCGTTATTTTTGTTTTCCGGGTTCAGAAAAATGTCTTTTATATTTGTTCTCTTTAACCTTTTATTAACCTGTTGCAGGATACATTTGTCACTCAATTTAATTTATGAAGCGTTTCTTACTGGTTATTTCACTGTTAGCATGGGGTAGTTTCTTATGGGCGCAAACGGAAACAGACACGCTTTCACAGCAAAAAAGCCGCAATGCCAGCCAGTTTTCGGGCCGTGCCGCAGATCACTTTATGATACAGATCGGTTATAATGGCTGGGCAGGAGCTCCTGATTCGTTCAGAACAGGAGGCTTAAGCAGAACCTTTAACATGTATTTCATGTTTGATTTTCCTTTTAAGTCAGATCCCCGGTTCAGCGCGGCCATAGGGGCAGGACTGGGTACCGACAATATGTTTTTTAAGCAAACCACGGTTGACCTGAGAAAATACCCGCTGAGCTTTGCGCATGATACGGTAAGCTCCTATAAAAAATATAAGATAGCCACGGGCTACCTGGAAGTTCCTGTAGAGCTCCGGTTTGCCAGTAACCCAACCAATTATAACAAAACCTTTAAAGTGGCTTTGGGCATTAAAGTGGGAACAATGGTAGACGCCCATACCAAGGCTAAAATAACGCGCGACACGGAAGGATACGGCGGTTATACCCGGAAAATAAAAGATAAAAGAAACTTTAATACTACCCGGCTGGCAGGAACGCTTCGTGTGGGCTATGGTGTGTTTTCGGTTTTTGGAACCTACCAGTTCAATGAATTTATAAGAGAAGGGGCAGGTCCAAATGTAAAGCCTTATAGCATTGGTTTAGCCATAAGCGGCTTATAGGCTGTTACCGGCTTTTAAAATATGGGAACGGGTGCTTAATGCATCCGTTTTTTATTATGCTTCATTTACCTTTGCCGTTCTAAATTTTACAGATTGATAGATAAAAAGAGTAAGTTTTTGCAGGAAGAGAAAGCGGTGCTGGTGGGGTTGGTGCATAAGCTCCAAACGGAGCACCAGTTGAAGGAATACCTTGAAGAGCTGGCTTTTTTGGCCGAAACGGCCGGAGCCAAAGCCGTAAAGCGGTTCTACCAGAAGCTCCCCCATCCGGATAGTAAAACATTTATAGGCAAAGGGAAGCTGGAAGAGATCAGGCAATATATTGAAAGACATGGTGATATTCAGGTTGCTATTTTTGATGATGAGCTTACCGGCTCGCAGATATCCAATATTGAAAAGATATTAGGTATAAAAACGATAGACCGCAGCGACCTGATACTCGATATTTTTGCCAGTCGCGCTAAAACCGCCCAGGCCAAGGCTCAGGTTGAGCTGGCGCAATATCAATACCTGCTGCCCAGGTTAAGAGGTATGTGGAAGCATTTGGAAAGATTGGGTGGCGGTATTGGAACCAGGGGCCCGGGGGAAACGGAAATTGAAACCGACAGGCGTATTGTACGGGATAAAATATCGCTTTTGCGGAAAAGGCTGGTAGAAATAGACAAGCAGGCTTTTACGCAGCGAAAAGACCGGGGCGAATTTATTCGCGTGGCTTTGGTAGGCTATACCAATGTAGGAAAATCTACGATCATGAATGTGCTGAGCAAAAGTGAAGTGTTTGCCGAAAACAAGCTGTTTGCCACGCTGGATACTACAACCCGTAAAGTGGTTTTTGAGAACACGCCCTTCCTGCTGAGCGATACCGTTGGATTTATCCGTAAGCTTCCCCACCACCTGGTAGAAAGCTTTAAAAGCACGCTGGATGAAGTAAAGGAGAGCGATGTGCTGCTGCATGTGGTAGATATTTCGCACCCGCAATATGAAGACCAGATGAAAGTAGTAAATAAAACCCTGCAGGACCTGGGATGCTATAACAAGCCCGTAATTACCATCTTTAACAAAATGGACCTGTATGTAAAAAATACATTCGATGAATGGTTAGAAGACGGTACCAAAAAACAGTTGCTGGAAGAGCTGAAGCAAAGATGGGTGAATGAAACGCAGGGTAATTGTATTTTTATTGCCGCCACGGAAAGGCAAAATATTGATGAATTGCGTAAAGTGCTTACTGGTAAGATCCGCGAATTGTATCGCATAAGGTATCCTTATAAAACCGAATTTTTTTACCAGGCTTAAAACAATACTGCGTTAATTATATTGCAATCTTCATTATTATGCTTCACAGCACAATGCCCGGAAAAGAACAAAGCTGGATCAGGATAGCAAATCATATCGGCGAGATTGATTTCGGCGCCAATAATATTGCAGAGAGAGCAGTTGGGGATAAAAAAATATGCCTCGGGAAATTTAATGATATGGTTTTTGCCTTTGCGGCTGTATGTCCGCATGCAGGCGGATTGTTGGCTGAAGGTTGCATCAATGCATCAGGACATATTGTATGCTCTGTGCACGGCTATAAGTTTAATATGCGTACCGGGTATAATGTAAGCGGTGAAGGATATTATTTAAAGCATTGGCCGGTGGCAATAAGAGCAGATGGTGTTTTTGTAGAGATGAGATAAGTAAAATGCTTACGAAAGCGGTCGTAAAAAATTAATTATTGCTTCTTCTTCTTGGGGTGTTATATTCTTTAAAACATTCCAGTATATATAATCCTAATTCCGCATCATTCATAATAACCACATATTCATATTCAGGCCGGTAATACTTCATAAAGCTGTCTAATTCCGGGCTTTCCAAACCGGTAAGCTTTCGTACAAACAGCTTGCTGTAGCGGTAGTCTATATACTTATCCTGCTCTTCCTTTATCAGCCATCCCTGTAAAAATTTCATATTCCTGTTGCGGCGAAAGCGAAATACATTGATCAGCTCATCAAGGTCAACGCCGGCTCCTGCGCCAACGCTTCCGGGTGATAAGGAAGAAATGCGGAGGCCCGGTTTGCGGTAATTGAACGCCTTTTCATATTCCCTGCGGTTTTGCAAAGAGTCGAACCGGTAGCTGGGCTTTCTAACGGTAACGCCGGGCAGCTCAATAGCCGATATTTGTATAGAAATGTCGAAGGCTGCAGGGTTTTGAATGGTTTTTACCGGGTACACAGGAGTTTGTTTTCCGAGGTAAGAGAACCATATAGAGTCCGCCGGAAGCTGTACCCTGATGCTGTAAAACCCCATAGAGTCTGTTTGCGTGCCGTATCCTGAAGCGGTAAGTACGCTTACTCCCGGCAGGGGGATCTTTTGTGAAATATCATAAACTGTTCCCTGGATATCCTGCGCGTGAAGATGTGCGGGAATGGCAACCAGCATATATAATACCATAACAGGCATGGCTGCGCGATGATTGAGCCGCAGGCTATGATAAAGCTTTTTCCAGTATGCCCTTCCACCTTTCATATATGCTCGCATATGCTTTTTGATTGTTATTGGGTTCTGCCAGGGCAACAGGTTTATAGTTTTGGAATGCTTCCCGGGGGCTTGTGTAAATGCCTGCGCCAATACCTGCGCCTATAGCCGCTCCCACTGCGCCGTCATTTTCATACAGTTCTACAGGGACGCCGGTAAAGTTCACAAAAAGATCGGTAAACAGGGGGCTTAAAAACATATTGGCTTTTCCGGCACGAATAACCGAAGGGCGAATACCGTTTTCTTTCAGGATGTTTAACCCGTAACGGAAAGCGCAGGCAACGCCTTCCTGCGCGGCCCGGAACAAATGTGAAGGCTGGTGTGTGGTTAATTGCAGGTTACTGATTTGCGCTCCCATCAATTTGTTTCCGAGCATGCGTTCTGCGCCGTTGCCAAAGGGCAGTACGGTAAGCCCGTTACTACCCAAAGGAATATTAGCGGCCTGCTCATTCATTTGTGTGTACGACAAATGGCTTCCGGCTATATCTTTCATCCACCTGTTCATAATACCGGTGCCGTTAATGCATAGCAGCACGCCAATGCTTTTTTGCGCTGCGGTATGGTTCACATGTGCAAAGCTGTTTACCCTCGACTGCGGATCGCCGGTTAGCCGGTCGCTTACCGCGTATATTACGCCTGAAGTACCTGCTGTAGCCGCAATTTCACCGGGGTTCATTACATTCAGCGACAAGGCATTATTGGGCTGATCGCCTGCTTTATAGGATACGGGGATGCCGGGTTGTAATCCTAATGTTGCGGCTGTCTCCGGGGTTACCGTGCCATGAACAGAAAATACAGGCTGTACCGGAGGAATAACCATGCCGGGAAAGCCATAATGATCCATCACCGGCCGGGCTACCGCATCAGATTGAAAATTCCATAAAACCCCTTCCGACAGTGCGGCGGGGGAAGTGGTTATTTCCGCTGTTAACCGCATGGCAATATAATCTCCGGGCAACATCAGCTTATCTGCTTTTTCAAAAATGGCAGGCTCATGGGCTTTTACCCAGGCTAACTTGGATGCGGTGAAGTTGCCGGGTGAATTTAAAAGATGCTCCCGGCACCAGGCAGGGCCGATAGCTTCAAAAGCTGCATTGCCCGTTTCAACGGCACGGCTGTCGCACCATATAATAGAAGGACGTAAAACTTTTTTATTTTTATCAACAATTACCAGTCCGTGCATTTGATAAGCAATGCCTATAGCCGCTATGCGGCGTGGATCAAAACTACCGGAAGCGTTAAGCTTTTGAATAGCCTGGCAGGTATATTGCCACCAGCTTTCGGGTTCCTGCTCGGCCCACCCGGGGTGTTGCGAAATAATGGTAGCTTCCGTTTCGGGAAATTGGGATGAAGCGATCAGTTTTGTATCGGCAGCATTTACTACAGATACCTTTATAGATGAAGTGCCTACGTCTATGCCAAGAAGTAACATACAATACGTGATATGGTTTGATTACAATAATGGGACAAGATACTAAAAACATCGTTTGCCATGCCGCTGTAATGATAATTGAATTATGTTTGAATATATGTTTGGTTTCATTTGCCCGTTGTTGTTACACTGTTGCGGCAAACGGGAATGCGGGTAAGGGGGGAAGGGGTGTTTTAACGCAACTTTACCGCGTTTTTAACCTGTCTGCTGTAGCCAAATGCATACATTTGTTATGCTTGTATTGTGATGGTTACGGGCATGGAGGAGAGAAAATAAAAAATGAATCGTATAGGAAAATATTTACTTCAATTTGCACTACTGCCTTTTGTTTTTTGCCTGCCGGCCCAGCAAGGTACGGGCCAGGTAAAAGTGGCCGCTTCGGCCGATAAAAACATTATGCGGGAAGATGAGCTCATTAAGCTGCGGTTTAGTGTGGAAAATGCGGAGGAAGTACAGCAGTTTATTCCCCCTTCTTTCAAAGGCTGTAAGGTGGTGGAAGGACCGTTGCATACCACAGGCACTGCTGTGGTTAACGGCGCCGTGAATAACTATGTTACCTTCATGTATGTTATACAGCCCGAAGCACCGGGTAATTATGCGCTTTCAGGCGGTTCCGCTAAAATAAACAACCGGCGTTTTGTTTTTAACACCGTCCGTTTTAAGGTTAAGGAATCCGGGCAAAATACCAATCGCTATAATTTTCAAAGCCATTCGTATGATGATGTGCTGGATCAGCAGTTATACAGCGATTATATTATCCGCAAAGGCGAAGACATTCAAAACAAGATCAGGCAAAATCTTTTTATTAAAGTAGATGTAAGTAAAAACCATTGTTATGAAGGCGAGCCGGTAATTGCCACCTACAAGCTATACACCCGCCTGCGTTCAGAATCCAAAGTGTCTAAAAGACCCTCCTTTAATGGCTTTAGTGTATATGATATCGTTGACCCTTCTTCGGCGCCTTCCACCATTGAAACGCTGAATGGTAAAAACTTCAACGTATACCTTATCCGTAAAGCACAGCTTTTTCCGCTGCAATCGGGCATTCTTGAGCTCGACCCGGCAGAGGTGGAAAATTCCATTTCTTTCTTAAGCGCCGAAACGGCCATGAAAGATAAGGGCGAACATTTGCCGGAGCTGCTGCGATCGTTTGAATTGGATAATGCTGCACACGAAGGCATTATAACTGAAAACGTACATATTAAAAGCAACCCGTTGCCCGTAACGGTAAAGGCACTTCCGGCTTCCTCGCGGCCGGGATCTTTTGATGGCGCGGTGGGAAACTTCAGCATTGAAGCTACTATAGATAAAAATGAAATTGCTCTGAATGATGCGGCACTGCTGAGGGTTATTATAAAGGGAGAAGGTAATTTTGGTGTTATTAATACGCCGCTGGTACACTGGCCAAAGGATGTGGAAGCGTATGAGCCCGACATTAAAGAAAATGTTTTAAAAACCGTGGCGCCAATGCGGGGGTATAAAACCTTTGCATTTACGGTAATGCCTAAACGAACAGGCATCATTTCAATTCCTCCTGTTGAGTTCTCTTATTTTGATCCGCAGTACGGCCGGTATAAAACTGCAAAAACAGATGCCGTTGTTATTCATGCTGTTCCTGTAGTGCAAAAAAATGTTTCCGGCGCCGGCATGGTAGTAGCCGCAGAGGAAAGTGCGCAAACCCGAACAGGCAGGTTATGGATGATAGCCGCTGCCGTGCTGCTGGGTTTGTTTGGCTACTTTTTATTCAGGCATATTCGTTTGCCGGGTAACGCACCGCTTTCAGCGGGTACTAAAAACGGCGGGCAGCAAACGGCCCCCGTTCACCGGGAAGTGCTGCCGGAAACAGGTTTTTTGTCGAACCCTTTATTCCGGGCAAGACTTATGCTGATACAGCAAAACGGGCAGGGTTTCTATTCCGAACTGGGCAAGGCTTTATGCAATTATATGAACGAAAAGTTACAGCTTACCGGCACTTACCCCGATAAAAAAGATATAGCACAGCGAATGAAAGCAAAAGGGTTCGACGATATCATTATTTCACAATTCCAGTTGCTTATTCAGCAGTGTGAAGTGGCCTTGTATACGCCCGTTATTAATGAAGCAGAAATGCAGTCTGTATATGATCTGGCCGAGGATCTGGTAGATAATATTTCAAAAACGTAATTCAATATCTCCTGTTACGGTGGCGGGCGCGGTGCCGGTTTATAGCATGCACCAGCAGGTTAAAACGCACAGGAGTACCTAAAAAAAATAAGGCCAGCTCTAGAAAGAGCCAGCCGTTGCTAACCTATGAAAAACACCAAGTTAAAATTAGGTAATTATTCTGTATTTAAAAAATCATTTGTGTTTATCTTGTGGCGCTGTTTCATTCTGCCTCATTTTTATCCGTTGCTGCATCTCTTTTCGCACCATCGTTTTAAACCTGTCTTCCGCTTCATATACCTTTCTACCCCTTTCCTCATCTAAAACACTGCTAAATGCCCGGCGGTATTTTCTCCTTATATCTAAAGCCTTTTGCTGCCTGTCGAGCTCATCATTAATATTCTTATCCCTAACAGCAGCCCTTAATTCCTGTCGGTATTTATTAAACAGCGGCCAAAACCTTTCGGCTTCATGAGTAGAGAGCTGCAACTGCCGGGTGAGATACCCAATTTCAAGCGTTTTTATTTTATCTCTGCTGCTTCCTGAGTCTGCAATTCCCTGTGCATTGGTTAGCAGGGTTGCAAATGTAATAAATCCAAAAAGTAAAAAAAGTTTTTTCACGTAAAAAAATGTTTATTTTTTATTTTAATAGAAATATTTCAACATAACATATCATTTTAAGCATAATATCTATAAGTAGTGTTTTAAAAATGAAATTTTTAAATGTAGCCCCGGAGTAAATTTTACAGGGAAACTTCCCCGGAAATATCCTGTTCATAGCTCCTGAGTATTTCATCAGGGATATCTCTGAGCAGATTACTAAGGTTGCTGTCATCTATTGTTAAAAAGGCAATATGCTCAAATTCCGCGTCAGCATTTTCTGAAAGCCATTCGGGTGTTTCCGGCACGGCAGAAAGGTAGCCCGCCAAATCCACATCAGCTATTTCGGGTAACCGGGTTGAAACCGGCTCAATGCCATCATTTTGGGCAAGAGACATGTTATTGCTGTTGTTCGTATTCAGCAAAAACAATGTGCTAATGCCTATAACCCCGGTTACAACTGCAGCGGCGGCATAGCGCATCCATTTACTTTTTTTGCCTGTGTTCATCCTGATCACGGACGCCTCTTCTGCTGTTTCAGCAAGCTTATCCGTAATAATTTGAGGAAACGTATTGAAATAGCCGGCAGGAACGCTCAGTGCAGGTTTGTTTTTAAGTGCCGCAATAAGGGGTGATAATTGTTCAATTTCTTCATTAGCCGGTAAATCAATATGCTCCTCATTTAATTGTATACGGGCTAATATTTTTTGAGGAAGGTCTTCAAAATAGCCGGGAGGAACCTGAAAAACATTTTCGTTCCCCAATTCAGAAATGGCAGGGCTGATTTCCCGTAGCTCTTTCTCTATGGCTGAATTGCGTTTCATGATCTGACATTATGTTTCATTAAATGTTAAGACTACGTTATATGTAGAAGGTTTAATGATTCAGAATAAAGTCTTCAATCTTTTTTACCGCATGGTGATAACTGGCTTTTAATGCACCTTCCGAAGTGTTGAGCACCCTGCTCATTTCTTCGTAGGGCATTTCATCGTAATAGCGAAGGTTAAATACAATACGCTGTTTATCAGGAAGTTGCTGGATAGCCATCTGTAATTTCCATTCTATCTTACGGGCATCAAAATCTTTGTCTGCCGCCAGTTGGTTAACCATCCCTCCCTCATTGTCTATTGATAATGAAGATTTCCGTTTTTGCTGTTCAAGATAGGTAAGCGATTCATTGGTAGCAACCCGGTATAGCCAGGTATACAATTGAGCGTCTTCGCGAAAGTTATCAAGTCCTTTCCATACTTTAACGAACACGTTCTGCAAAACGTCATTGGCATCCTCATGATGCACCACTATGCGGCGTACATGCCAGTAGAGCTTTTCCTGGTACTTTTTAATAATACCGGTAAATGCTTTTTCTTTAGTAGCGGGGTTGCGGAATTCCTGCAGTAACAAAATATCATCAGCATGATTACTTGCCATACCTGGGGTTAGTTTTGTACTTTACTTCCGTTTGTGTACTTTTTCTGCGGCTGCAACAATATCCGGAGTATCAAGCCCGTATTTCTTTAAAAGTTCTAAGGGTTTACCGCTCTCGCCAAAGCTGTCGTTAGTGCCCACGTATTCAATAGGAACCGGGAAATACCTGGCTGCTACCTGTCCTATCGCATCGCCCAGTCCGCCAATCACATTGTGCTCTTCTGCTGTTACCGCGCATTTTGTTTTGCGCAGAGTGGCTAATATGGCTGCTTCATCAAGCGGCTTAATGGTATGTATATTCACTACTTCGGTGCTGATCCCTTTTTCTTCTAATTGTATACCTGCCTCAATGGCCTTCCAAACCATGTGTCCGCAGGCAAAAATGGCCACATCACTTCCCTGCGAGAAGTATTGCGCTTTGCCAATCTCAAACTTTTCACCGGCACGGGTAAAGATGGGCCAAACAGGTCTTCCGAAGCGCAGGTATACAGGTCCCTCATGATCTGCTATGGCAAGGGTTGCCGCTTTGGTTTGATTATAATCACAGGGCACGATCACCGTCATGCCGGGCAGCATTTTCATCATGCCAATATCTTCTAATATCTGGTGGGTAGCGCCATCTTCGCCTAAGGTTAACCCGGCGTGGGAAGCGCATATTTTTACGTTTTTACCGGAATAAGCCACCGACTGGCGGATCTGATCGTATACCCTGCCAGTAGAAAAATTGGCGAAAGTGGTGGTAAACGGAATTTTACCGCCAATGGTTAAACCGGCAGCTATACCTATCATATTAGCCTCAGCTATGCCACATTGTATAAAACGGTCGGGGAAGTCCTTAATAAAGTTGTTTAATTTCAGGGAGCCGGCAAGGTCTGCCGTAAGCGCTACTACATTTGGATTTTTTTTGCCTAATTCATAAATGCCATCGCCAAATCCGCTTCTTGTATCTTTTTGTCCTGTTACCTGTATGTCTTTTAGCATAATGTGTTACTTGTATATTTTATGTTTTAGTATGTACTAATTGAGCTGTATATTTTTTCCTGTGAACAGTTTTTCATCTTCCTTAAGCTTTTGCTCCCAGGCCCATGCTGTGCTTAGAATGTCTTCTAAGGTAAACTGGGGTTGCCAGCCTAATTGCTGCCTGGCTTTATCGTTATTGGCATAAATAGCAATTACATCGCCCGGGCGGTTAGGGCCAATGCTGTAATTTAAAGATACCCCGGTTACTTTTTCAAAGGTTTTTATGGTTTCTAATACGGTGATCCCGGATCCGGTGCCTAAGTTGAATATTTCGGGATTGTTTTTGCTTTTCTGTTCTATCAGGTACTGGAGTGCCAGCGTATGGGCATGAGCCAGGTCGCTTACATGTATAAAATCTCTTACACAAGATCCGTCGCGCGTATCATAATTATTTCCAAAAACAGTAATGCCGGGTAATTTGCCAATGGCAGATTGTGTAATTACGGGCACCAGGTTCTGCGGTTTATCAATGGGCAGTTCTCCTATAAGCGCCGATGGATGAGCCCCTGCCGGGTTAAAATAGCGTAGTAAAACACAGGAAGTATTATTAACATGTGAAAATTCGCCAATGATCTGTTCGCCCATTTGCTTGGTATAGCCGTAGGGCGATTCTGCCGCTTTGGTAGGCGTGGTTTCCGTTACGGGTATATGGTCGGGGTTGCCGTAAACCGTGCAGGAAGAAGAAAAAACAAAATAGGGGATATTAAAAAACTCAACGCACTTCAGCAGGTTGATAAGGGAAACCAGGTTGTTTTCAAAATAGAGCAGGGGCTTTTCCACCGATTCTCCTACCGCTTTATAAGCTGCGAAATGAATGATACCCGCAATATCTTCATTTTCTTCAAAAATGGCATTGGTATCGTTAAAGTCGCAGAGATCTACCTTATAGTTCTTTACTTTTTTGCCGGTAATTTTTTCAATGCCCTCCAGTAAGTGCTCGGAGGAACGTGAATTATTATCAACAGAAATGATGTCGAACCCGTTTTCAATCAGGTCTACAATTGTGTGCGATCCAATATAACCACAGCCGCCTGTTACCAGAATCTTTTTCATATCAGTTATATAAAATTTAATTCAAGATACTAAGTTCAGAAGATATTCGCCATAACCGCTTTTCATAAGGGGTTGGGCCGTTTTTAGTAATTGGTTTTTATTAATGAATCCCTTTCTGTAGGCAATTTCTTCTATACAGGCAATTTTAATGCCCTGCCTTTGCTCAATTACCTGCACAAATAAGGAGGCCTGCATCAGTGAATCAAATGTTCCGGTGTCTAACCAGGCCGTTCCCCTGTCTAATACCGATACTTTCAGCTTTCCTCTTTGAAGGTAGGCTTTGTTAACATCCGTTATTTCATATTCTCCTCTTGAGGAAGGCTTTAAGCTTTTTGCAATGCCAATCACTTCATTGTCGTAAAAATAAAGTCCGGGAACCGCGTAATTACTTTTGGGGTTAACCGGCTTTTCTTCAATAGACAAGGCGTTCATGTGTTCATCAAATGCTACCACCCCGTAACGCTCCGGATCGCTTACCTGGTAGGCATATACTATACCGCCGTCGGGGTCAATATTGTGGCTTAGGGTACGGCCCAGCCCGCTTCCGTAAAAAATATTATCGCCCAGTACCAGGGCTACTTTTTCTTTTCCTATAAATGTTTCGCCTATTACAAATGCCTGGGCAAGTCCGTTGGGTGCCGCCTGTTCGGCATAGGAAAACTGCAGTCCTAAATGGCTGCCGTTTCCAAACAGCTTTTTAAAGTTAGGCAGATCATGCGGAGTTGAAATGATCAGCACTTCCCTGATGCCCGCCAGCATAAGGGTTGATAAAGGATAATATATCATGGGCTTATCATAAACCGGCATCATTTGCTTGCTGATAGCATAAGTAATAGGATGTAATCTTGTGCCGGATCCGCCTGCCAAAATAATACCTTTCATCTGGAAATATTGAACTGTTTTATCGTAATGAATGTATGATCTGCCCGCCTGCTTTCCGCATCCGCGTTCGTCATTTTTATACCGCGCTGGTATTTTTCCTCCACTGAACAGTACCGGGTAACCAAAGGCGGTTACAATGCCTGTTTTAACGCCGGACGAAGTTACCCACTTTCGGGTTAAAGTAAAGCAGAATAAAGCATCAAAAAAAGAAATGGGAGAGCCAGTATATGATGGCGGCCATAACCGCGCTTACCGGTATGGTAATGATCCAGGCCCACAGCAGGTTAACGGTAACACCCCAGCGCACGGCCGACAGGCGTTTAGTGGCGCCAACGCCCATGATAGCGCCTGCAATGGTATGGGTAGTGCTTACCGGTATTTTAAGGTGTTCGGTAACAAAGAGGGTGATGGCGCCTGCCGTTTCGGCGGCAACACCTTCAAAGGGCGTTACCTTGGTAATGCGGCTGCCCATGGTTTTTACAATTTTCCATCCTCCGCTTAAAGTGCCCAGCGCTATGGCGGTATAGCAGGATATGGGCACCCAGTAAGGCATTTCATCAAAAGTGCTGATACTGCCATGCGAAATGAGGGCTACCGTAATGATGCCCATAACCTTTTGGGCGTCATTACCACCGTGACCAATGCTGAATGCCGCTGAAGAAACCAGTTGTAACTTTTTAAACCATACGGTAGACCGGTGCGCATTCAGCCTGCTGAGAAACAGTGTAAATACACACATGATCATTACAATTAAAGCAAGCAGCAGCAGCTTAAAATTGTGCGAATGAAAGATAACCTTCATTGTATAGCTTTCGTAATGCGATTGTAAATTGGCCGGGTTAAATTCCATGATCCGGGAAAGCGTTAATGCCGTAATTAACATAAGCCCGATGGAAAAGAGCTTCGGCCAGATACTTTTTCTGAAAGCATTGATGAACCATAGTGAAATAACCAGCGCCATGACCATGCCCAGTAGCGGCGCCAGAAAAATAAATGCCACGATCTGCAGCACCGGGGTCATATTTATGGCATAAAAGCCTGCATTGGCAATGGCTGCGCCGGCAAATCCCCCAATTAAAGTATGTGAGGAGGAAGAAGGTATACCAAACCACCAGGTAATTAAATTCCATATAATGGCAGCCGATAAGCCGGCCAGCACCACCTGGAGGGTAATATAGCTTTCCTTTACTGTTTTGGCAATGGTATTGGCTACGCCATGATCTTTAAAGATGAAGAAGGCTACAAAGTTGAACAATGCCGCCCAAAGTACCGCCTGGAAGGGAGTAAGCACTTTGGTGGAAACGATAGTGGCAATGGAGTTAGCTGCATCGTGAAATCCGTTAATATAATCAAAAATCAGGGCCAGAATGATAATAACAACTAATAAGGTCATACATCCTTTTGTTTGAAAATCGGGTAATAAGAAGAGAAAATGTTCAACTGCTCAGCCATTATGCATATTTAACGATAATGGATTCAATTACATTAGCGGCATCCTCGCATTTGTCTGTAGCAATTTCCATAGCCTGGTAAATCTCTCTTTTCTTTATTACTTCTTTGGCGTCTAATTCTGTGGCAAACAGGCGCTCAATGCTCATATCAAAGATGTCATCGGCCTGGTTTTCAATGCTGTTTATTTTTACTAAGGATTCCGTTATCTGGCGAAGATTTTTCATATCGCGCAGCTCATGAACCGCCACCTTAATATGCTCACATGCCTGAACAATCAGTTCGGCAAACTTCTGCATGCCCTGGTCGTTGGGGTTAACCCGGTAAAATTTTATTTTTTTGGATGAGGCGAAAATATAATCCGCAATATCATCTAATGCAGAAGCTAAGTAGTGAATGTCTTCGCGGTCGAAGGGTGTAATGAAATTTCTGCCTAATTCGGTGAAAATTTTATGCGTGAGATCATCGTTTACGTGTTCCAGCTCTTCGATCTGCGAAGCTATCGCTGATCTTTTATCGTAATCCGGTTCGTGCACCACTTCTTTTAATTTTCTGGCCATTTCCAGTACTTTAACGGCAACCTCTTCAAAGAGCTGGTAAAAAACGCGATCCTTGGGTAAAAAGATCTTCATTATAGAATTGATCATAACGGAAACTTTGGGCAAAAGTAAAGGTATCATTTTCCACCCACCCCCGTTTTAAAGAGTTAATAATTTCTTAACATACGATGTTTTTAACCCGCATTTTGCTGCACGATGTTAATATTCCCATAACCTGGTTGCAACATTTTGATAACCCTGCATTCATCATGAGTTAATATCAGCACGCTTCCTTTGCCAAAAATTCAGGTATGTTAATTATGTTCAGAAGTTGTGCGGTATTTATTTTCATGCTATCCTTTTCATTGGTTCATGCGCAAACCATTCCTTTAACAGGTAAGGTAATAAATGAAAAAAATGAACCCGTACCAGGCGCAACAATAAAGCTTTCTGCTGCAGGCGCAACGGTTACAGATATGGAAGGCCGGTACATTATACCCCTTTCCCCCAACACAAAGTACCAGTGTATTGTTTCTGCCGTAGGCTATGCAGAAAAAAGCATTACGGATGTGGAGGTTTTACCCGGCATTTTAAATGAGCTGAATATAACGCTTGAGCCGGCGGCAAAAAACCTCGAAGCCGTAATTATTACGGCCGCTAAAACGAGCGCACGCCGCGAAACGGTAAATTCAATAATTGCCTTTCAAAAAAACACGAACACGGTGGCTTCAGTAATTTCAGCGGAAAGCATCCGCCGTTCGCCGGATAAAAATACGGGAGAGGTATTAAAAAGAATTCCCGGAACCAGTATACAGGAAGGGAAATACCTTGTTGTGCGGGGGTTAAGCGACCGGTATAATACAGCGCTTTTGAACGGGGTACAATTATCTACTACCGAGCCCGACAGAAAAACCTTTTCTTTCGATATTTTTCCTTCTTCCATGATTGATAATATTGTGATCAATAAAGCTTTTGTTCCGGAATACCCCGGCGAATGGGCAGGAGGGCTGGTACAGGTAAATACAAAAGACATTCCCGCTGCCGGTTTTCTTTCTGTGCAGGCGGGCACTGGTTTTAACACGCAAACGATTGGCCGGGATTTTTATACTTATAATGGCGGGCGCACCGACTGGTTGGGAATTGATGACGGAACAAGGGCATTGCCGGGCCATTTTCCTGCCAAAACGAATTTCCAGGAACTGCCCGACGCGGAAAAAACAGACCTGGGTAAAAGCATAGCTACCAACTGGTCTGTGCATAAGGGCAGGGCGCCGCTCAATGCTTCTTTTCAACTCAATGGCGGGTTTAACACGAAGCTTTTCAAAAAAGATTTTGGGGCGATCATAGGATTGACCTACAGTCGTTCTACCCGGAACCTGGATTTTGATAATGGTTTTTACAGTTTTAATAATAACCACGGTTCCCTGTTATTTGATTACAACAGCCATAAATACAGCAATGATGTACTGGCAGGCATACTGGCTAATTTTTCCATTAAATTAAACAGTAATAATAAGATCAGCTTCAGGAACATCCTGAATGTAAATGCTTCTGACTATACTACTTTAAGAACGGGCATTGATTATGAGCAGGATCCGGTGCTGGGAGAAAATATCCGTGCCAGGGAACTGGCATTCCGATCCAATATCTTTTTTAATACGCAACTCATCGGGGAGCATCATCTGGCTTCCCTGGGTACCAGGGTGAAATGGTATGGCAGCTTTAATATTCTCGACGGGTATATACCCCGGCAAAGGAGGGTTCAGTATAACCAGTCGGGAGAAGAACCGTATGCTCCGTATAATTTGCTGATAGGGCAATCCAGGTCTCAAAAAACGGGCAGTGTGTTTTATTCCATGCTGTCAGACTATATCTATAATACGGGCGGGGATATAGCAAAGCGGTTCAGGCTTTTTGGGCAGAGCCAAACGGTAAAAGCAGGCTATCTTTTCCAGGTAAAAGACAGGCTCTTTGATTCAAGGCCCTTTTCCATTTACCTGGTAGACGGAACTTCCCCGTTGCGCCTGCAGGATGAGGACCATGTATTTAACGAAGCTAATTTTGATGCCGGCGACCCCAGGAAATTTAAGTTCGATGAAATTATCGGCAAGCAATACCGGTACATGGCCAACAGTATTTTGAATGCCGGGTATGTTCAGTTCGATAACCAGTTCAGTTCCTGGTTACGGGTAGTGTGGGGCGCAAGGTATGAGCATTACGATCAGTTGGTGGGAAGCGTAAAGCAAAATGACGAGCGTCATGCACATATCAAACAGGGCGACCTGCTTCCCGCTGTTAATTTTACTTTTGAGCTGAACGCCAAAACAAATATCCGTTTATCGGGTTCCCAAACTATAATTCGCCCCGAGTTTCGTGAACTTACCAATTTTGCTTTCTACGATTTTGAATTAGGCGCGGCTGTTATTGGTTCCAGCGCACTTAAACGAACCAAAGTAACGAATGCAGACCTGCGGTATGAATGGTATCCGCGGGCCGGGGAAATGGTAACCTTAGGCGTGTTCTATAAGTATTTTAAAAATCCCATAGAGCTGTACTTTAATCAATCCGGGGTAGCTACCAATACATTTAATTTTTTAAACGCGCAGGAAGCAACGGGTTATGGAATTGAATTTGATTTTCGTAAAAGGCTTGATTTCGCTCATGCGCTGAGAAACTTCACTTTTCAAACCAATCTTTCCTGCATCTTTAATAAAGTAAATGATCCCAGCGTAAAAATCAACAGGCCCATGCAGGGACAATCGCCGTACGTTATTAACAGTTCACTTCAATATGATATAGAAAAAGCGGGAATAAGCACAACACTGCTATTTAACCAGATTGGACGCAGGATTTTATATGTAGGTAATGAACAGGTGCCTGAAATATGGGAAGACTCCCGTCCGCTCCTTGATTTTCAAATAGCAAAAAAAGTGCTTGGCGGCAAAGGCGATATCCGCCTGAATATATCCGATATACTCAATAAAAGAGCCTACTTCTATCACGATGTAGATAAAAACAAAAACCTGAAAATTGGCTCCACAGATGTAATAGCCATAAGCAGGAACTATGGAACTACGATCAGCATTTCATTTGGATATACCATTAAATAAAAATTGCACATTTTAAAAATCAATAAATACAGGAATATGAAAAAGATAATAACATTTGCAGTGCTGGGCGTACTGCTTACTGCCGGTTGCCGTAAAATTGAAGTAGACGGTACCGTTAAAGGAGATGATGGCGGCGGTACACCGGGTGAAAGTACCATTCTTTCGGGTAAGATCAACGCAAACAGGACGCTGAAAGAGGGTACTACCTATAAGTTAAGAGGAATAGTATACGTGGTAGATGGCGCTACTTTAACGGTTGAAGCAGGCGCAAGGATTGAAGGCGAAAAATCTACCCGCGGCGCTTTAATTGTTACCCGCGGCACTAAGCTGATCGCTAACGGAACAAAGGAAAAGCCTGTTGTATTTACCTCTGATGCCTCAACGCCTTCGGCCGGCGACTGGGGCGGTATTGTTTTGCTGGGACGTGCACAAACAAACAGTTCCTTTAACGGCGCTGCAGGCGTGGGTGAAATAGAAGGGGGTGTTAATAATGCTGATGGACTGGGTTTATATGGCGGAGCTGATGATGCGGATAATTCGGGCTCACTGCAATATGTACGCGTAGAATATGCAGGGTATGCTTTTTTGCCCGATAAAGAGTTGAATTCACTCACTTTTGGTGGCGTAGGTAATGGCACTACTGTTGATTATGTGCAGGTAAGCTATGCATTAGACGATGCCTTTGAATGGTTTGGGGGCGCCGTTAACTGCAGCCATTTAATTGCCTACAAAACATTAGATGATGATTTTGACAGCGATAACGGCTACCGGGGAAAGGTGCAGTTTGGCATAGTGCTCAGAGATTCCTCCCGCGCCGACATTTCAAAGGTAGAGGCGTTTGAAAGCGATAATGACGCCAATGGCAGCAGCTTAACTCCTCAAACCGCTCCGGTTTTCAGTAATATAACGGCTATAGGCCCCCGTGAAAAAACAGCTAATATCGGCAATAGCCTGTATAATGCAGCCGCACAGTTAAGGCGCAATACCAGTACTTCTATTTTCAATTCCGTTTTCATGGGTTGGCCTACCGGCTTGCTGATAGATGCCAGTAAAGGAACACCTGTTCAGGGGAATATTACGGCAGGAAAGCTGGTAATTCAACATACAACCATTGCAGGCTGTGCAACGCCCACTAAGTTTGCCGATAATACTGACCTTGCAACAGGATGGACGAATGCCGATGTGAGCAGTTGGTTTGGCGCCGCTGCATACCATAATGAAATACTGGCTGAAAATGCGGAAGTGAAGCTCGCTGCTGCATTTGATTATGCCAATCCTGATTTTACCCCGCAGGCCGGATCGCCCTTGCTGAATACTGCCAGCTTTACGCATGCTAAGGTAGCCAGTGGGTTTACAAAGGTTACTTTCAGGGGAGCAGTAGGGGCTGCGGGTACCCCCGAAGGAGACTGGTGGAAAGGCTGGACTTCTTTTGTTGATTAAAACAGCATTCTTTAGACAGCCCTTTTCTAAATGTTTACTGTATGAAATTTTTTATATTTCCTGTTGTAGTGGCCATACTGTGTATGGGGTGTAAAAGCAGGATAAATCATTTACCGGCCGGTATCAGTAAAGCAGATATGGCATTCTTTGATTCCATACGGCATAACAGCGATACCGGCTTTACCCGGATCATTGGTGCAGGCGAATTTTACAGCGCTGAACAATACTTTTCCCGTGGGGATAGCCTTATTTCGAAGATCATGAAGGATACGGCGGGTAATATTACCGGCTTTGTGCAGTTTCGAAAAAATATCAGAACAGCTTACGCAGAGTATTACGCTAACGGGCAATTGAAAGGGAAATTGCTGCTCGACAGCCAGGGCCGCTTTGAAGGACCCGCAACGTATTATTATGAAGACGGGAGCGTAAAAAGCGAAGGGATATACAGCCTGGGCTTTTTTTCGGGAAAGTGGAACAACTATTCACCCGGAGGAATATTGGCTTCAACAGACGCGTATGATGCCAACGGGCAGTTGATCCGTTCCGTTACCATTAAACGTTAACAGGAAATTTGATGGTGCTGCCGGCGCGTGTAAAACAGGGTTGCGCTACGATACAGGATATTTTATGGTAACAGAATGAGCCGTTTTTAAGTTGATGTTTGATAAAATACGTTGAACTGTAAAACGGGCGGTCAGCCGCAGTATCCTTTGAAATGATGTTCGGTGCTCAAAGTGTGTTACTGCCGGGCAGCACATTACAACCCCAGAGTTTTATTCAGTTGCCCCTCTATTTTTGAAAGGGCTTCCGTAACATCCTTCTCCAAAACCGTTGATTTTCCGCTCTGTAGCTGGGTTGCATACCATAGCAGTACCATAGACACATAGTCCTGCATATCCTTACCCGCAAACTCCGTTTTGAATTCAATGATCTTATCATTGATGATTTTAATGGTTTTTCTTACCTGTTCTTCATCTTCCGGCGCCACCTTGATCCTGTAGGTTCTGTCGCCAATACCAATATTAATAGCTATGAGCGTTTGCATATGCTGAATATTAATGTTAAATTTATTCACAGTTTATCAACAAAAACTGAATTTATTACCAGGTCTTTAACTATAGCCCCAAACAATTGATGAAATTTAAAACCGAAAAACCATCCATAAATGCTTGCAAAACTAAAATCCCTTATTTTTATAGATACCCTGTTCTTTGAGTTAAGTGATGCTACTGCTTCCTCTTTAAGGGCCGTACTTAAAGACGATAAAGGAAGAGTGTGCAGCATGTTCGAAACAGAAGTAGCGCCGGCACAGAAATCTTTTTGCTGGGATGGGCTTAATGATTTGCCATACGGTGTGTATACGCTCGAACTGTCGGGAGGAAAAGAGGAACAGCGGATGCGACTGGTAAAAAGGATTTAATTATTGATTTACCAGTAAGGCAATACATTGATCAATTTCTTTAATGTAGGTATTGATCCGTTTTTCCAGCTCTGATTTAACTTCCTGCCCTGCCTGCCCCGAAGACATTTTTGCTATCTCCACCTGCTGTTGCAGCCATGCCGCTTTTTCCTTTATGTTTTGCTCGCTTAGCTTAATCTGTTCAATATCCTGCTTTAGCCTGTTGTTTTCTTTTAGCAGGCTGTGGTATTGCCTGAGCAGCAACTGCAACTTTTCATTTACCCGGCTAATATGTTCATTCAATTGGCTCATACATAAACGCAGCAATAAGATACGGCTTATTTCCTTATTTCTGCCAATAATTCCCGCTCAAAGGTATGCATGATCTGCTGCATCATACCATCAATTTCGCTATCGGTGAGGGTTTTTTCATTATCTAAAAAGGTAAAGCTTATGGCAAAGGATTTTTTTTCGGTTCCCAGCTTATCACTTTCAAATACGTCGAAAAGTTTTACCGCCTGCAGTTTTTTTATGTTGGTATTTTTAACAGACTGCTCTACCTTTTCGTAGGGAAGCTGCTTATCTACCACAATAGCAAGGTCGCGTTGTACCGCCGGGAATTTTGGTATTTCAGTATATCCCGTTTGCTGTTTTGAAGCATAGTGGCATATCTTTTCCCATTCCAGCTCAGCATACCAAACCTGTTGTTTAATATCAAAGCGTTTTACAACAGATGCGTCAGCGGGTCCAAGTGTTATTACCGTATCGGCATGGAGCTTTATCTGCAATCCGTATTGAAGGTATTGAACCGTGGCGGGCTGTAGCTGGTACCGTGGCAGGCCTGCAGCCAGCAAAATGCTTTCGGCTATTCCTTTCAGGTAGTAGAAATCGCTTTTATCTTCCCCGGCTTTCCAGGATGCTTCCTTTATCATGCCGGTTATATACAGGCATAGCTTCTCCTTCTCTTCATATTGTCCTGCCCCGGAGCTATGGTAGGTTTTTCCAAATTCAAAGAGCCGGAGGTTATTGTTTTTGCGGTTAATATTATGTGCTATGCATTCCAGCCCGGTTTCGAGCATGGAGGGCCGCATAATATTTAATCCGGCACTCAGGCTGTTAAGCATTTTTACCGAGGTTCGCAATGTGGCCTCATCAAAATAAGCGCTGTTGGTAATAGAGTTGGTAAATATTTCATTGAACCCGTTGCCTGCCAGGTAATGCGCAATCTTTTCTTTCAATGCTTCGTGGTAAGCAATGGTTTCTACCGAGGGGCTTATGGTAATGCTGCCGGGGATGGCTACATTGTCGTAGCCGTCTATTCGCATAATTTCCTCCACAATATCGGCGGGTAATGCAATATCAGGCTTGCTGAAAGGAGCCGCTACCTGTATTTTATCTGCATCTTCCTGCATGATCTCAAATCCTGAATGGAGCAGTATTTTTTTTACCGTACCGGGAGGGTAGGTTTTACCGCTTAGCTTTTTAAGGTATGGATAGGTTAGCACCACCTGTTTTTTTGCTTTAGGGTCGGGGTATACATCTGTTATATCTGATGCGATCACTCCCCCTGCCAGCTCCTTAATCAGCATCGCTGCTCTTTTTAGCACCGTTACCGTGTTACTGATATCTACTCCTTTTTCAAAACGGGCAGCAGCGTCTGTACGTAAATTATGCCGGAAAGCGGTTTTGCGGATTGTAATCGGGTTAAACCATGCGCTTTCGAGGAAAATATTTTTAGTTTGGGAGGTTACGCCGCTGTGCAGGCCGCCGAATACTCCACCGAAGCACATCGGTTCACCTTTGCCGTTGCAGATCATCAGGTCACCGGCGTGCAGCTTTCTTTCTTTTTCATCTAAAGTGATAAAAGGAGTGCCTTCGGGAAGGTTTTTTACAATGATGGCATTCCCCTTTACCTGGTCTGCATCAAAAGCGTGCAGGGGCTGCCCGGTTTCGTGTAAAATAAAATTAGTAATGTCTACTATATTACTGATGGGGCGCAGCCCGATTGATTTGATGCGTTGTTGCAGCCATTCAGGACTTTCTGCAATGGTTACATTTTCGATAAGAACGCCGCTATAACGTTCACAGGCTTTCCGGTTTTCTATTTTTACTTCAATAGCAGCGCCCTGCCTGTCTTTCTTAAAATGGTGGTTATAGGGATATTTAACGGGGTAGTCTTTTCCCCCGTGAACGCTCAGGTAAGCGCAAACATCTTTGGCAACACCCAGGTGGCTCATGGCGTCCATACGGTTAGGCGTAAGTCCTATTTCATATATCCAGTCGCTTTGCAGCCGGAAATATTCCGCTGCCGGGGCGCCGGGTTTCGCATCATCACGCAAAACCATTATACCGTCATGGCTGTTACCAAGCCCTAATTCGTCTTCTGCGCAAATCATACCATAGCTTTCTATACCCCTTATGGTAGCTACTTTCATGGTAAGCGGGTTGCCTTTAGCGGGGTAAAGGATTGCTCCAACAGGCGCTACCACTACTTTTTGTCCGGCGGCAACATTAGGTGCGCCACATACGATCTGTAAAGGTTTTCCGGCGCCGGTATCTACCCTGGTTAACCGGAGCTTATCGGCGTTGGGATGTTTTTCTGTTTCCAGCACCTGGCCTATGACCAGCCCTTTCAGACCTCCTTTTACCGTTTCAGCATGTTCAAAATTTTCTACTTCCAGTCCTAAAGAGGTTAATATAACAGCCAATTTTTCGGGGGTAACAGGTACCGGAAGATATTCGCAGAGCCAGTTGTAACTGATGGTCATATAATGATTACTTCTTTTTCAATTTCAATGCCAAAATATAAAGCGGTGGCAAAGGTAATTAAATTGATCGGGGCGTTAAAAAAGCCTGTAAGTCCATACTGTTGTTGTTATAGCCTGGCCAAAAAAACCGGGCTGAATTGTTTCGCACAATAGCTGTGCATTATTTCCATTATCGGCAGCATTATTTCGCTAAATTGTGTATAAATAGAAAATAAAGGTGGAAAACCCTGTTAAGCAGGTGTAAAACCCTGTTGATATAAATTAATAAAAAAAAGTGGAGTTGTAATTTGGTTATCAAAAATCAATGGTATTAAATTCGCCTTCCTGACGCAGTAGGTAACATTCCGGTAATAATGCATTAACGTTCGCATCATATCATACGGGAGCATAAGCATAATCAATACCATTAAGGCTATTTGAAGGAAGAGAGGATGCAAAATTGTATAAAGGGGTACTATACTGTTGACAGGCAGCCAGACAAACAACGATATATCACCCTATATAAAGGCATTTAATGGATCATCTTACTAATCTCAATAAAGACCGTAAAACCCGCCGGAAAAGCGCTCTCGATCTGAGCTCAATGGTATACGGCAAAGTACCGCCACAGGCGCGCGATCTCGAAGAAGCAGTATTAGGAGCAATTATGCTGGAAAAATCAGCCTTTGATACCGTAATTGAAATATTAAAGCCCGAATGCTTTTATGTAGATGCTCACCAGCGTATTTTTCGTGCCATGCAAAGCCTGGCGCAAAAAAGCATGCCCATTGACCTGCTTACGGTAGTAGAAGAATTAAGGACCAAAGAAGAGCTGGAACTGGTGGGCGGCCCGTATTATGTAACCAAGCTTACCAATGCGGTGGTATCTTCCGCAAACGTGGAAACGCATTCCCGCATTATACTTCAGAAATTCATCCAGCGCGATCTTATCCGCATCAGCGGAGAAGTGATCAGCGATGCGTATGAAGACTCCACCGATGTGTTTGATTTGCTGGATGAGGCGGAAAGCAAGCTTTTTGAGATCACCAATAATCACCTGCGCAAAAACTTCGACAGTATTGATACCGTGCTGGTAAAAACCATACAACGGATTGAAGATATGCGCAATCGCCAGGAAGATATAACCGGTGTGCCCAGCGGCTTTCCTTCTTTAGACCGGATAACCTACGGATGGCAGCCTACCGACCTTGTTATTCTGGCAGCCCGCCCGTCGGTGGGTAAAACCGCTTTTGCGCTTAACCTTGCCCGTAATGCCGCCCTGCATGCTACCAAGCCTACGCCCATTGCTTTTTTTAGTCTTGAAATGAGCGCCGGACAGTTGGTGCAGCGTATTTTAAGTGCCGAAAGCGAAATATGGTTAGAAAAAATTGCCCGTGGCAAAATGGAGGAACATGAAATGCAGCAGTTATACCGCAACGGTATCCAACGGCTGCAAAATGCTCCTATTTTTATAGATGACACGCCGGCGCTGAATATTTTTGAGTTAAGAGCCAAGTGCAGGCGGTTAAAAAACAAGCATAATGTAAGCCTGATCATTATTGACTATTTACAGTTAATGAGCGGAACAGGCGATAAACGCAGCGCTAACCGCGAGCAGGAGATCAGTACCATTTCAAGGAACCTGAAAGGGTTAGCGAAAGAACTGGGTATACCTATTATTGCATTGAGCCAGTTAAGCCGTGAAGTAGAAAAACGCAAGGAAGGCGATAAAATGCCACAGTTGAGCGATCTGAGAGAGTCGGGCGCCATTGAACAGGATGCCGACATGGTTATGTTTTTATACCGCCCCGAGTATTACAATATTACCGCCAACGAATATGGCGAGAGCAATAAAGGCGAAACACATGTGCGGATAGCCAAGCATCGTAACGGCTCCCTGGAAACCATTAAGCTGAGGGCCTTGTTGCATATTCAGAAATTTACAGAGATAGAAAGCGATGATTTTGGAGGTATGGGAGCACCACAGGGCAACTGGAAACCTGTGCCCGGCGATGGGGGAGATAATAACGCCCGTTTGTTTATACAAAAAGGCAGCAAAATGAATGACGGGCAGTTTGATGATGAAGCGCCCTTTTAAAGCATAGCAGCGTACGGCTATTGATATATTTGAGGTTGGATGATGAATCCTTCAATAAACTTTCCGTAATGGGAAGTTTTTTTTTGGAGAGAAAGGCTGATCTTTTGTTTTATTTGCATGAAATACAGGAGTTATGGCGCTTCCCTTTTTTTATGCTGAAAACCTCTCACCTGCCGGCACCGTACTTGCCTTAGATGAGGCTACTGCGAGGCATGTAACCCAGGTATTGCGTATGAAAGCGGGCAACAGACTTTACCTTACCAATGGCAAAGGCAAAAAGCTTACGGCAACCATACAGGAGCAATACAAAAAAGAATGCAGGGTATATATTGAAGACGAATCGGATGTTGCGGTGCAGCAGCCACGGGTTACCATTGCCATTTCGTTGCTTAAAAATACGTCGCGGTTTGAATGGTTCCTGGAAAAAGCTACCGAAACAGGTGTTAACTCAATTGTTCCGCTGATCTGCGAAAGAACGGAAAGAACCCATTTTCGTGTTGAGCGAATGAAGCATATACTGGTTAGCGCCATGCTGCAAAGCCAGCAGTGCTGGTTGCCCGAATTACCCGGGCCGCAGCGCTTTGCAGAATGGATCAGCCGTGCGGAGGGAGGTAATAAATACATCGCTCATTGTTTGGATACCGTTAAAACCGGGCTTGGCGGATCGGCAGCGCTTACGGGTGATAAGGTGGTTTGTATTGGCCCGGAAGGCGATTTTACCCCTGCCGAAATTGATACGGCGCTACTGCACCGGTTTACACCCGTAAGTTTGGGCAATACCCGCCTGAGAACCGAAACCGCCGGAATAGCTGCGGCTATATTGTTGCGAATGCAGTAAATTACATTTCTTTCAGCCATGTCTCAGCTAAGCACTATAGCACATTTCGACCTGGATGCATTTTTTGTGTCTGTGGAATGTATTAATAACCCTTCCCTGAAGGGAATACCGCTTATCGTTGGGGGAAGCAGGGAAAGGGGTGTAGTAGCGGCCTGCAGCTATGAAGCCCGCAAATATGGTATTCATTCTGCCATGCCCATGGCTACCGCCATGCGGCTATGCCCGCAGGCAACCGTAGTAAAAGGAACCAGGGGTGAATACAGCAAATATTCGAGGTGGGTTACAGATATTATAGCAGCTAATTCGCCCGTATTTGAAAAAGCCTCTATTGATGAATTTTATCTTGACCTTACCGGCATGGATAAGTATTTTAATCCCTGGCAATGGACTATTGACCTGCGGCAGGAAATTATTGATAAAACAGCGCTGCCTATTTCCTTTGGCATGGGATCTAATAAAATGATAGCTAAAATGGCAACCAATGCGGCCAAGCCTAACGGGTATATGCAGGTGAAGCCCGGTATGGAAAAAGCATTTCTCTCACCTTTACCGGTCAATGCTATCCCCGGCATTGGAAAGCAAACCTACCAGCATTTATTGGCCATTGGTATACAAACGATTGGAGATATAAGCAGCCGGAAGCTGCCGGACCTTGAATTTTTACTCGGCAGCTTTGGGCAGGAGCTTTGGAATAAGGCCCAGGGAATTCATCACGGGGAGGTAGTTCCTTATTATGAAGCCAAATCTGTTTCTACCGAAAATACGTTTGAAACCAGCAGTACCGATATGGATTTTATTATGAGTGAACTGGTTCGTATGACAGAACGCATAGCTTATGAATTGAGGCAGGACGATAAAATGGCGGGTTGCATAGCGGTAAAGATCAGGTACCCCGATTTTGAGACTAAATCGCGCCAAACGGCTATCTCCTATACCTGCTACGATGATGAGCTTATACCGGCGGCTAAGGCACTCTTTCATAAGCTTTACCGGAAGGGGCAGCCTGTTCGTTTGCTGGGGGTAAGGCTGAGTGAGCTGACCAGTGAGGCCAGGCAAACCAACCTTTTTGAAAACAGTGAAAAAAAGACGGATCTCTATAACGCCATAGATGCCGTTAAAGACAGGTTTGGTAAAGATGCCATAGCACGGGCAAGGACAATTTAATTTTTTTAACTTTATAGTCCACCAAAATGGTAGGAAAAGAATATATTTGTAATCCTTTTTATAACTTTTAAATGATCTATTATGAGTTTGCGTTTAGGTGATATTGCACCAAATTTTACTGCCGAAACAACCGCGGGTAAAATTGATTTTTACGAATTTCTCGGCGATGGCTGGGGCGTTTTGTTTTCCCATCCTGCCGATTTTACCCCCGTTTGCACTACCGAACTGGGTAAAACCGCCTTACTGCAGGATGAGTTTGCTAAGCGTAATGTAAAGGTGCTGGCGGTAAGTGTTGATCCGTTAGACAAGCATGTTGGATGGGTAAAAGATATCAATGAAACACAAAACACGGATGTACGTTTTCCGCTGATTGCCGATCCCGAAAGGAAAGTGGCTACTGCTTATGGAATGATCCATCCTAATGCCTCAGAAAACTTTACCGTACGTTCTTTATTTGTTATAGGTCCGGATAAAAAAGTAAAGCTAACAATCACTTATCCAGCGTCTACCGGGCGGAATTTTCATGAAGTGCTGCGGGTTGTTGATTCACTGCAGTTAACCGCTAATTACAGTGTAGCCACTCCGGCAGACTGGAAGCCAACTGAAGATGTGATCGTTGTTCCTTCTATTTCAAATGAAGATGCGGAAAAGAAATTTCCCAAAGGCGTGAAGATTGTAAAACCGTATTTGCGGTACACTCCCCAGCCTAATTTGTAGTATTATTTTACCGGATCAGCAAAACCGGAATACTTTTTGAATCACAGAAGCCCCGGGGCACGGAAATGGTATATACATCATTACGTGTATTCCTGCTTCTGTGTTTTTTTGTGTGGTGTATTGTAATTTTTGCTTCATAAGCTCCCGGATATACATTTTTACGGCTATGCCACAGGGTATGGAATGCCTTTAATACCCCTGCTGCTGATGCAGGCGGTTTAAAGTTTTGCGTTCCGGCGGGTTGGGAAAACGTGGATGGGCTACCTGTTTATTAAAAAACTGATGATTTTTTGTATATGGTTATAAAAAAAATAAGCATGTTTTTAAATATTATAAATATTATTACCTAATTTTCTGCATCAATACATCACTTCTTCAAACACAATAAATTCCAACAATCATGGCTAAAGCAAAGAAAAAAAGTGCCGTAAAAAAAGCTGCACCTAAAAAGAAAGCGCCTGCTAAAAAAGTAGCGAAAAAGGCTGTAAAAAAAGCAGCGCCTAAGAAAAAAGCTCCCGCTAAAAAAGCGGTAAAGAAAGCTGCCCCCAAAAAGAAAGCGCCTGCTAAAAAAGCAGCAAAAAAGGCTGTAAAAAAAGCAGCGCCTAAAAAGAAAGCACCTGCTAAAAAAGCGGTAAAGAAAGCTGCGCCTAAAAAGAAGGCTGCTAAGAAAGCTGCCCCCAAAAAGAAAGCGCCTGCTAAAAAACCCGCACCAGCTCCTGTTACAGAACCCGTGATCGCTCCACCCCCGCCTTCTGCAGACACTCCTTCTTCGCCTGAAGACAACGGAGGCTTATTCAGCTTATAATATTCTTTCCCGGATAAATATAAGGAACAATATTTATACAGCGCAGCTAATAGATAGTTGCGCTTTTTTATTTTATGTAAGTGCTCATCTCCCTTTGATATTGTGCTGCTATTGCCTTTGCTTCTGTAGCGAAGTCTTCCTTTTCGCCGGCAAAAATAATAGCCCGTGAAACATTTATCAGAATACCATGATCTTTATTCATCGCTTTTTCAGAAATGTCTTTCAGGCTGCCTCCCTGGAAACCTACGCCGGGAACCAGAAAAAAGTGATCGGGAAGTATATTGCGGATATTGATGAACTCTTCGGCCCGGGTAGCGCCTACCACAAACATGAGATTCTCTGTTGATCCCCATTCTGCTACCGTTCGCAGCACTTTTTCGTACAATCTTTCTTTGCCGGTTTGCTGTAACTCAAAATCTTTTGCCCCGGGATTGGAAGTAAGCCCTAATACGATGGTCCATTTATTTTTATATTCCAAAAAGGGTCTCACACTGTCTTCTCCCATGTACGGCGCAACGGTAATGGCATCAAAATTTAAAACTTCAAAAAAAGCTTTTGCATACTGCGATGATGTATTGCCAATATCTCCCCGTTTTGCATCGGCTATGGTAAAATGGGAAGAAGGAATATAGTTTACAGTTTTTTCCATTGCTTCCCAACCTCTTGTGCCCTGGCTTTCATAAAAAGCGGTGTTTATTTTATAGCTTACGCAAAAGTCTTTGGTAGCGTCAATGATTTGTTTGTTAAATTCAAAAACCGGGTCGGCGTGTGATAAAAGATGCCCGGGGATCTTATTGATATCCGTGTCTAACCCTACACACAGATAAGATGATTGGGTTTTGATATGTTCTGAAAGTTGCTTTCTGGTCATATAGCGAAGATAATAAGGAAAGAAGAAAGAGGGAAAAAGGGTTGATTCACTATCATTTATATGGATTTATTTGGATTTCTTTTTGCCTATATAATCCTGGAGCACGGACACATATTCTTCAAAGGCCTGTATACCCTTTGTGGTAATTTTACATAAAGTTTGCGGGTAATTATCTTTAAACTGTTTAACCACCTCAATATATCCGGCCTCTTTTAGTTTTTGAATTTGTACGCTCAGGTTACCTGCCGTTGCTCTTGTTTTTTCTCTTAAAAATGTGAATTCAGCTTCTTTTACACCTATCAGGAGTGAAATCACTGCCAGCCTTATTTGTGAATGTAATATTGGGTCCAGGTCTTTAAACATGCTCATCTTTTCGTTGAAGTAAATATTTGCGCCGTAACATTAATCCCGGTACCAGCCAGCATGCTATTGCGGCAATTGCGGTTAAAAGCATGTCGTAGGTAAATCCCGTAAACAGCGATACAATGAATAAGCTGTAACATACTATGGCTCCAGCTATTAGGGGACGGTATTTGGTAATGAGGCCGGTTGTAAGGGTAGGAAAGGCATATATGACCATCATAACAGAAGAAAAACTGGGTACAAATAATTTAAATGGTTTTAATTCTCCCGTTTCTGTATTTTTTGAAAAAAGCTCCAGCCCGTTCTGGGCCAATAGTCCCGGAGAGGTAAAATACGTGACGTTTGCGTATACCAACATTGCCGCAATAGATATAACGTATACCATCCAAACGATATCAATGGCGGTATCCTGGTGTGTTTTCACCACGCGTTTTCTCCTTTCGGCAATGCCAATCCATACCTGTGGAACTACTGCGGCTAAAGTAAGATACCAAATGTTGAAGCCAATTGAAAACTTCCAAAAAGACTGTGCGAAGCTCAACAGCCCACAAATGCCAATCACAATCCCCCATAAAATTGTACTGGAGCCACTCTCGTGAAAATGCGCCTTGGCCTTGCCGATCATTTCAGCAATCAATTGGAGACTTTCCTGTTCTGACAGTTGTTTTTCCTGCATAAGTTGTTCTGGTATTAATTAATAATGGGTTTCTGCTACCGGCTTCGTGTTAATTGCATTGCGCAAGCATATCTTCTGTTTGCTTTTCCCCCCAATGCGGGTGAAGTGGTTTTACCTTTTCTGCATTGTATAGTTCTAATGCCTTTTCCAGCACCGGTTTTGCTTTGCTTTTGCCACCTCCAAACTGTTCGGGCGTATTGAATATGCCCGCTGCCTGTAAATAGTATAACCTGGGATTATTGGGGTCAAGTTCCAACCCTTTTTTTAAAGCTGCATCCGCTTCCTGTCCGTAGGTCATCCAGCGGCTTTGAGGATCAACCAGCATTTGCTGGGTAGCTGCCATGTTCCGTATGGCACAGAGCTCAGCATTGATTTCAATAGCTTCAGCTTTGCTGCACAGGTCTTTTATTTTTGCTGCATTGGCATCCTTATCCATTTTACTATCCATCCACCCGCCGGTAGTTAAGCACAATGCAGCATAATAATAGGGGAGCCACTGCGTTTTTTCCGCATCGCCAATGCGTTGAAAAGCATTTGACAATGCGATAAAGCCGGCTATATTTTTTGTAGTGTCCATCTGCGATATTTTAGCTTCCATCGCCTTTACATATTTTTCATTCTGGGCAAACAGTGCAGTTGCCATAAAAGTTATTAAAGCGGCACAAAGGATCTGTTTCATGTTATCATTTTTTTTCCTTTCCCTTAAAAGGATATGTTTATAAATATAGGCCCCTTGGGGGAACGGGGCTGAGGCTATAAATTATTATTAATTGCATCTTCCGTCCGGTCTGTTCCAAAACTTATAAAAGCGCCGATAAATACAAATGTTTTGGAAGGAGGTAATATGGCCGACTTCCGGTAACCATTGTACGAATAGTTATAACCATATACCTGGTCAATACCAAAAATGTTGTTAACCGATAATACCAGCACAATAAACCTGCGGCTCTCTTTATTAAACAGGTTGGGCAAATAGTTGGCGCTGAAACTTATGTTATGATAATCTTTTGTTTTGCCGATGTCGGAAAATGCATAGTTGCTGCCATCGTATATGATATTATAATATGGGCGGCCACTTGCATAGGTATACGACATGTTGAAACCTGTTTTCCATTGGGTAACAAATTTTTTCATAACCAGGGATGCCGTATGTTTTGCTGCAAAGTTCGGCTGTATGGCATAAGGGAAATTGGTGAAATCTCTTTTGGTATCAAGATAAGAATAGGATATCCAGTAATCAAGGTCTTTAAAAGTCTTTTTATCGCGCCAAAAAAATTCAATGCCCTTTGCATCCCCATAGCCATTGTTGTTGATTGCAACCTGCTGGTTGGGGTTGATCATATCGGTTTTTATAAGATCCTTATACTTTTTATAGAATATTTCTGCTCTGAAAGTAGTTTTGTCTGTTACGCTCTGGTACTGGGCAATGTAATGCGTAGCTTTTGAAAAAGTAAGTATGTCCGGGGAAGGAAGGTATTTTCTTTCAGGGTTTTGGTAGAAAATTCCATATGCCACCGATGCCTGGCTTTGTTTCCCTGTTTTATAAGCCATCGAAATTCTTGGCGCTATATTGTTTTTATTAAGAAGAGAAGCATGTTCAAACCGCCCGCCCAATTTTGCAGCAAGGTCATTGGTCAGGTAAATGTCTGTTTCTGCAAATATTGCTGAAGTATTATCAATGATGCTGTTAGAGAATTTTGAACCGGTATATAAGGTGTAGCCTGTTTTATCGTTGCCGTAATTGTATTCTGTACCAAAGCGCAACGCTGAGATCCCCCTGAGCCTTTTATCAAGCACCAGCTTTGCATTAAAGTAATTGCCCCGAGCCAAGACATCAAAGTTTTTAAATTCAAGACGATGTATAACAACATCTTTATTGTGTGCATCCTGCAATTTACCCGTGATATTGTCTTTATTGTTGCTGTAGGAGAAGCCGGCATTCAGCTTCCAGCCACTGCCTAAATTTTCCCTGTAGGCCATGTTGTGGTACATATTGAAGTTGCTGATACGGAAAACATCCTTATATCCCATTGTATCCAAACTCGGGTTGCGGATCCCTACCTGGTTTGCACTGAAATAACCATAATATTTCAGCATGCCTGTTTCCGATGTTTTAATGCGAAAGTTCATATCTGCTGTATGTGCATCGGGTATTTTAAAGTAATCGGGCCGTTGTTTGATGGCCTTAAAAGCCAGCCACAGGTTTGCATAACTATAACTGGCTCCCCACGAATATTTTTTATTCTTTGCAAGATGCTGGTAACCTCCATTGATGCTTAATGCCGATATGCCGAAATCGCCCGAGCTTTGCTCCGGCAAATCTATTGATTCGAGTATGAGCGCAGATGAAAGCGCTTGTCCATATAAGGCAGAGTAGCCACCTGTACTGAAAACGGTGCCTTTGAACAAAAACGGAGAGAAGCGCCCGCGCTGGGAAATGCCCGGTACACTGCTGTAGAAAAAATTATTTACCAGTGTGCCGTCAATGAATATTTTGGTTTCGGTGGCGGTTCCTCCCCTTACAAACAAGCCTTCGCTTTCGCCCACCTGCTGAGCGCCCGGTAATGTTTTTAATGCCGCTGTAACATCGGCATTGGCGCCTGCTGTGGTGGCTACATCTATAGAGTTGAGCACCGTTACCCTTTTTTTATCGCTGGCCTCAAAACTGCCGGCAGTAATTACTACGGCTTTTAGTTCGCTTACTTCTTCCCTCAATTCAATATCTGCTGTAACTGCTGGCGCCGCAATGTCTATGGATTGTTCAACCGGCCGGTATCCTACGGCGCTTACGGTTAACAGTAATTTTCCTTTTTCTGCAGTTGCAAAAGAAAAATTTCCCGTTGAGTCGGAAGTGGCGCCGTCATAGGTATCTTTTAAGGTAATGCTGGCGCTGGCTACAGGCCTGCCCCTGTTATCCTTTATTTTTCCTGAAATTACAGATTGCCCGTATGCTGTTAATGAATAACAAAATAGAAGAAAACCAGAGAAAATTAATATCCTCACAATTGCAAATTTAAAATAAATATAAAGTAGTTTATATTATAAACCAAATTTTCAAAAAAAATCCTCCTGTTTAAAGGAGGATATATAGCTGTTAATAATTTTCTAGCGCCTAATTACAATTCGTTCTCTTTCCATTCTGTCGCCGGTACGAATAAAGATGGTATATACGCCTTCGCTCAGGCGGCTTAGCTGGTTAAGTGTAATGCTGTTTTGGCCCGACTCTACTGTTCTTTGTTCACGCAATACTATTTTGCCTGTCATATCCAGTATCTGAAGCTCCATGGTGCCGCGTAGTGCGGAGTAGAAGCTGATATTTACGGATGAGGAAGCCGGGTTAGGGCTGATCTTTAATTTTCCGTTGTTTACGGAGGAAATGCGTACCGTAAGAATATTGCTGTATTTACTTACCCCGTCTTTGCTTACAACTTTAATACGATAATAAATAATATTACTGCTGATATCGTTGTCTGCAT
>CAYVEI010000006.1:0-59969 GCA_964450515.1 uncultured Terrimonas sp.
TTATTCTGGAAGCTGCAGACAGAAGAGAAGTATTGCAATATCAATGTAATAAAATGCTGCCCGTAAATGGTGAGCTTGATCTGTTAAAAGGCGTGTATAACCGTATACAGGAAGATTATGGTGTACCCACCATCGGTTTCAAATTGCAAACTTTTGTAGATGCGCCCGCCGGTTCCGGTTTGGGCACTTCGTCTACGCTGGTAGTAGCTATTATAGGCGCATTTGCTGAAATGCTGAAGCTGCCCTTAGGCGAATACGATATTGCACATTATGCTTACCATATAGAGCGTAGTGATCTGAACCTGGCCGGGGGAAGACAGGATCAGTATGCGGCTACATTTGGCGGTGTTAACTATATGGAGTTTTATGAAGAAGATAAAGTGATCGTTAACCCGTTGCGCATCAAGTCTGAATACCTTAGCGAACTCGAAAATAATTTAGTATTGTTTTATACGGCTTCCAGCAGGGAATCGGCCACCATCATTAAAGAACAGCAAAAAAATGTACAGCAAAAAAAGGAAGGCTCTATAGAAGCGATGCACCAATTGAAAGAGCAAAGCAGGATGATGAAAGAAGCGTTGCTGAAAGGAAGGCTTAATGAAATTGGCGAAATATTAGATTTTGGCTTTCAGCAAAAAAGAAAAATGGCAGCTAATATTTCCAACCCGTTGATTGAAGAAATATACGATGCTGCAAAAAAAGCGGGCGCTTCGGGAGGAAAAATATCAGGAGCAGGAGGCGGCGGGTTTATGATATTTTATTGCCCGGGAAATACCCGGTATAAGGTAATTGAAACCCTGCAGCAGTTCGGGGGAGAAATAAAACAATATACGTTCACCAAAAACGGATTGAGCACCTGGGCTGTATGATGAACAGGCGATGCCGGTTCCGGGGTTGACAATTTATTAAACAAAAAATATGCTGGGTAAAATAAAAGATATTGTTGCTGCATCAATAGCAGTTAAGCAGCAGGTATGGGCCGATGAAATATTATTACAAACAGTGGAAGCCGTAACAGCAGTAATAACAAAAGCTTTTCAGCAGGGTAATAAAGTATTGTTCTGCGGCAATGGAGGAAGCGCTGCCGATGCACAGCATTTAGCCGCAGAATTCAGCGGTCGTTTTTATATTGACAGGGATGCCCTTCCTGCGGAAGCCCTGCATGCCAATACTTCTTATCTTACAGCGGTAGCCAACGATTATAGCTACGATGTAATTTATTCCCGGCTAATAAAAGGATTGGGAAATAAAGGCGATATACTGGTGGGATTATCCACCTCCGGGAATTCCAGAAATATTGTGCTGGCTTTTGAGCAGGCTAAGGCCAATGGTATGATTACCGTAGGCTTTACGGGAGAAAGCGGCGGTAAAATAAAAGCGCTCAGCAATTATCTTATTAATGTGCCGTCGGCAGATACGCCCCGCATACAGGAATCGCATATCCTGCTGGGACATATCATTTGCCAGTTGGTGGAGGAGAAATATTTTAGCGGCCGGTAATTCGTTCATTTATTCTATTAACAAGGTATGTCTGTTAGCATTACAACAGCTATTATTCTTGCCGGGGGATTAGGTACACGTTTGCGGAGTGCGGTACCCAACCTGCCTAAATGCATGGCTCCCGTAAACGGTGTGCCGTTCATAGCCTATGTAATTGCACATTTCAGGGAACAGGGTATCCGGAATTTTATATTCGCGTTAGGATATAAAAGCGAGGTATTTGAATCCTATCTTCAAACGGTGCTTCCGGCTAACAGTTACCTGCTTTCCATAGAAAAAGAACCGTTAGGAACGGGAGGCGCCATCCGGTTAGCCTGTTCAAAAGTGAGTGAAAAAAACGTGCTGGTAGCCAATGGCGACACTTTGTTCCGTATTGAGGTGCCCAGTATGGCAACTGTTCACGATCAGCAAAAAGCGCATTGTACACTGGCGCTGAAGCCTATGAAAGCGTTTAGTCGCTATGGGGCAGTTGAACTGAATAAAGACCTTTCTGTACATCGCTTTAAGGAAAAACAATTTTTTGCTGAAGGACTTATTAACGGAGGCGTTTACGCTTTACATGTGCCTGCGTTTATGAGTAAGGGATTACCGGTGCAGTTTTCTTTTGAGAAAGATTACCTGGAACGGTTTTATAAAGAAGGAAAAATATTTGGGGTAACGGATGATGCCTATTTCATTGATATAGGTATACCCGAAGATTATGAAAGAGCCCGGATGGAATTAAGTCCTGGCGGCATACATTAAAAGCAGTAGCTCAGGCTTTTAATATTTTATATGGGTAGGCTTAAGGGAACGGACTATCAGAGATTTAACAACTATCCACTATTTGGATTTATATGCCACGAATGCACGAATTTGTATAGGTTTACCGAAAGCCCAATTAATAATTCACGCATTCGTGGCATAAACACTATAGGATTTCTATTGTTCCAAAAAGTGGACAGTCCTTAGAAATTTTTTATGCATGATTGATCTTACAAAAGTTGATAAAAGCTGGACCTTGTTCCTGGATCGCGACGGAGTGATCAATTACGAAACGGTGGGTTCCTATATTACACGTTGGGAAGATTTCAGGTTTTATGATGGCGTGCCGGAAGCATTGAGCATTTTTGCTAAGCGGTTCGGACGCATTATTATTGTTACCAACCAGCGGGGGGTGAGTAAGCGATTAATGACGGAGCAGGATTTGAAAGATATCCACGGCAATATGCTAAGGATAATTGAATCGAATGGAGGCAGGATAGATAAGATTTATTATTGTATTGATATGGAAGCGGAAAGTACATGCCGGAAACCCAATGCCGGCATGGGTTTACAGGCTAAAAAGGATTTTCCTGAAATTGAATTTGAGCGTTCCCTGATGATCGGTAATACAATGAATGATATGATTTTTGGTAAAAAATTATGCATGTATACCTTTTTCATAGCATCCAACCGCCCGGCGCCTGCGTTGCCGGATGCAACGACTGACGCTGTTTTTTCGTCACTGAAAGAAGTATCTGATCTTATAATACAATAAAAAAAGACTTTAACTGTTTTTGAATTTATTGGATATTATCTGAATTATAATCAATTCTGTAGAATTTTAAATATACGTATACATTTGCAAACCTAAATTTGTTGTAATGAAAAAAAATCTATTTGTTGTGTTATTTATACTTGCAGCCTCCACCCTGGTTTTATCATGCAAAAAAGATAAGAAGGATAAACCTGATGAAGATCCGGATGCAAATTTGCCTGCATTAACTGCTGAAACAATGCTTGGTTATTATATTGGTCATTATGGTTCGGGCTCTAACGAACCCAATATTGACTATGCCTTCAGGCTAAAGCCTAATTCTGTAATTGTGGTTTACGATCAGAGCGCGGATACGGCTAATGGCGACAAGGCATATGGCACATGGGAGTATAATGCGAGTACAAAAAAATTAACGACATATTACCGCTATAGTAATGCCGAAGCGAAAATATATTCTACACAGGGCGATCTGAAACACCGACGCTTTATCGGAACCTGGGGACCAAATCAGGATAATACAAATGGTGGAAAATATAATGTGAGGTATACTAGTAACTAAAATAGCATACCTGGTAAAATAAAAAGGAGGTTGTCTCAGGCTTTTGAGACAACCTCTTTTTATATAGTGGACCTTATATCATATTCCCTGCCAAACTGGCATTTTTTTAATGCCCTTTTGGTTATCTTTGTCTCTTCAAAAGTTCAGAATATTATATGTTGGATGTGTTGACACAAAAAGTACATGATGAGCACAGGCAGGGAGAGGCATATGCCCCGTTTGTGAATGATCCTGCACAGTATAAAAAAAAGTTTTATATAGAAAGCTATGGCTGCCAGATGAATTTCTCTGACAGTGAGATTGTAGCTTCCATATTGAATGATTCAGGTTTTGGCGCCACCAGGGATTATGCAGAAGCAGACCTGGTGTTCCTGAATACCTGCTCAATTCGTGAAAAAGCAGAGCAAACCGTTCGTAAGCGGCTTACGGAGTTCCGCAAAATAAAACAGGCCAGGCCCGGCTTGCTGGTAGGCGTATTGGGTTGCATGGCAGAAAGACTGAAATCAAAGCTTCTTGAAGAAGAACACCTGGTAGATATGGTTGTTGGCCCCGATGCATACCGCAGCCTTCCGGGCTTAATAGAAGAAGCCGAAGGAGGCCAGAAAGCCGTAAATGTATTGCTCAGCCGCGAAGAAACCTATGCCGATATTTCGCCGGTACGGCTGAACAGCAACGGCGTGTCGGGTTTTGTAAGTATTATGCGGGGTTGCAATAACATGTGCACCTTTTGCGTGGTGCCGTTTACCCGGGGAAGGGAAAGGAGCAGGGATGCATTTTCCATAGTAAAAGAATGCCGCGATCTGTTTGACCGGGGATATAAGGAGGTAACGCTGCTGGGACAAAATGTAGACAGCTATTATTTTACACCGGAAGTGGCAGGGAGCGCTCCCGATACGAACCCCGCCGCAGTAACCTTTGCCCGGCTGCTGGAAATGGTGGCAAAAATTTCACCCCGGCTGCGTGTCCGCTTCTCTACCTCGCATCCTAAAGATATTACCGATGACGTACTGCATGTTATAGCCCGGTATGAAAATATTTGTAAATACATACATCTTCCGGTACAGAGCGGCTCCTCCCGCATATTGCAAATGATGAACCGTACCTATACCCGGGAATGGTATATGGCTAAAATTAACCGTATCCGCGAAATTATCCCCGATTGTGGTATCAGCAGCGATATTATAGCCGGGTTTTGTACGGAAACCGAAGAAGACCACCACGATACACTTTCGTTAATGGAATATAGCAGGTACGACCTGAGCTATATGTTCTTTTACAGCGAACGGCCGGGAACCCTGGCACAAAGAAGATATAAAGACGATGTGCCGGAAGCGGTTAAAAAAAGAAGGTTACAGGAAATTGTGGATCTGCAAAACCGGTTATCTAAGGAAAGCAATGAGAAAGACCTGGGCAAAATTTATGAAGTGTTAATTGAAGGAAACAGTAAAAAAAGTGATGAGGACTGGATGGGAAGAACCTCCCAAAATAAAGTGATCGTTTTTTCAAAAAGCGGCAGCGCGTATACAAAAGGCGATTACGTAAAGGTGAAGGTAACAGACTGTACAAAAGCAACCTTACTGGGAGATATCATATAATATAGCCGACCCTTTAACAGCCATATAAAATGGATATACAATCAATAAAAAACAGGTTTGGCATAATAGGTAATTCACCTGCGCTGAGCTATGCCCTCCAGGTGGCGGCACAGGTGGCCAATACCGACCTTACCGTGCTTATTTATGGTGAAAGCGGGGTGGGTAAAGAAGTGTTTTCACAAATCATTCATGCCCTCTCCTCGCGCAAGCACAACCCTTTTATAGCAGTAAACTGCGGCGCTATTCCGGAAGGCACTATTGATTCGGAATTGTTCGGGCATGAAAAGGGATCCTTTACAGGCGCCGTTGACAGCCGGAAAGGATATTTTGAAACGGTAAACGGGGGAACCATTTTTTTAGATGAAATAGGGGAGATGCCTTTAGGCACGCAGGCCCGTTTGTTGCGTGTTTTAGAAGCGGGAGAATATATCCGCGTAGGATCATCCAAAGTGCAGAAAACAGATGTTAGGGTTATAGCGGCTACCAATAAAGACCTGCTGGAATATACGCACAAGGGAAAATTCAGGCAGGATCTCTATTACCGCCTCAATACGGTTCCGATACGCGTGCCTGCATTGAAAGACCGCCAGGAAGATACCATCCTTTTATTCAGGAAATTTGCTGCCGACTTTGCAGAACGCTATAAAACACCGTCTGTACAGTTAGATGATGAAGCGAAGGATCTGTTAATTCGCTACCCCTGGCCCGGTAATGTGAGAGAATTGAAGAATATTGCAGAGCAGATATCGGTGCTTGCACAGGATAAACTGATAACGGCAAGGCAGTTGCGCCAATTTTTACCTGAGCATAATACCAACAGGATGCCCGTGCTTGCAGGAAGTAACGGAAGCGTATCGCACGCTGAATTTGCCAACGAGAGGGAAATATTGTATAAGCTTTTCTTTGACATGAAAAAAGATGTTACCGAACTGAAAAAGATGTTTGTTGATATTCTGCAAAATCCGCAGCGCGCCGGCGCCATGGCTGCTTATACCAAAGAAACTTTACTTGGCGACTACCAGCAGGTGGAAAGAGAAAAAAATACAACGCCGGCTTTGGTGCAGGCTTCCCAGCCGGTGCTTATCAATAATAATGATGATATTTACGATCATGAAGAAATAGAAGAATCGCTTAATATTATGGATAAAGAGAAGGAACTGATCGTTAAGGCGCTTAAAAAGCATAAAGGCAAACGCAAGGATGCTTCATCTGATCTGGGTATCAGCGAAAGAACTTTATACCGAAAGCTGAAAGAATACGACATTAATGAATAATGCAATACTGAAAAGAAGCTTCTTTATAGGGGTTGCCTTACTATCGCTTCAGGCTACCTGTAATTATACTTTTAAAGATGTAAGCATACCTCCCGAAGTGAAAACGGTAAGTGTAAATTATATAGAGAACAGGGCCCGGTATATTAACCCGCAACTGAGCCCCCAGTTAACCGACAAGCTGAGGCAGAAGATCACCGGACAAACCCGTTTAACCATCATCAACGGCGATGAGGCGCATTATGATATAGGAGGCTATATAACCGACTTTTCAGTAAATACTTCAGGTATTTCGGGAAAAGAAGCATCCAGTAACAACCTGAATGTAACGGTACATATCATTTTCAAAAACCGGCTCGATGAAAAAAAGAACTTTGAAACAGACATCACTAGGAATTTCCCTTTTTCAGCGTCCCTCAGTTTTACGGATGCGCAGAACCGCCTGATGGATGATATATTAAAAAATATATCGGATGATATTTTCAATAAAATATTCTCTAACTGGTAAAGGATAGTATCTTCATGCCGATGAACCCTGATTTTGATCATTTGCTGCAAAAAATCTTCCGGGCAGGCAGGCTGGAGGAAACAGATGTATTGAACATGGAACAACTGGCCGGTGAGTATCCGTATTTTGCTCCGCTTCAATACCTGCTGGCAAAAAAATACAGGCAGCTCAATTACGAGGCATACAAATCCCAAATTACAAAAACAGCTATTTTTTTCAGTAACCCCCATTGGCTGAACGACTTATTACTGTCTGACGAGGAAGCTGATCTTAAAGATGAAGATACAGGAGAGCATATTGTTGAAGAGCAAACCCTGCATATCCCCCCGTCTGAACCAAACGTAGCAGTATCCGTTCCGGAAGTGGTATCTGAAGAAAATAATATTGTGTTACCTGATGATGTAACCCGGCAGGAAAATAACAAATACTTTGATACTGCATTGCAGCAGCCGGTAGTTAATGAAGATAATCACGGGAATGATTCTGAGCACGTATTTCCCTTAGCCGGCACAGAGGAGGAACAACCCCCTGCGGCTCAGCCTGAACCCGGAGATGACGAACAAATTCCATTTCAGCCTGAGCCTGAAGAAGTTCTTTCCGATATGTTGTGGGAGGAAGATGATGCGGTGCTACCCGAACTTTCTACGCAGAGTGGGGAAATCATTCCTGCCGGGTTTCAGGAAGATAGCTATTCCAATATACCCGAAACTTTCCCTGAAAATACAGCCGGACAGGAATTAGGACAAAATGCTGAACCTATAGAAAATAAGCCCGGCTTATCTGAAGATGGTGAAGATCAGAAGACGATAGTTGCTGTATCCGATGCTGTAGCAGAAGAAACCCCATCTGCGGCTTTACAGCAGGAGGAACCAGCGAATACGGAAAGCCCGGATATTGAAAAGTCCCGGGAAGTTTCGCCGGAGAAATCAACGCTGCCGTCACAGCTCATTAAGCCCGGCAGCTTGTCGTTGCCTGATGCCGGCAGTTTGCCGCTTATACCCATAGAACCCTTATATGCTGTTGATTATTTTGCGTCGCAGGGTATAAAGCTGAGCAATGAGGAGGGTAAAGATAAATTAAGCCAGAAACTGCGCAGTTTTACAGAATGGCTTAAAACCATGAAACGGATCCATCCCGAAAAGCTGGAGCAGGAAATGGATACCCGAACATCCACGGTTATTCAGCACATAGCAGAGCACTCTAATGAGCTGGAAGATGTGGTAACGGAGGCTATGGCTGAAGTTTACGCCCGGCAGGGACTCCGGAATAAAGCGGCAGAAGTGTACCAGAAATTAAGTTTGCTCAATCCCGATAAAAGAGCTTATTTTGCAGCCAGAATTTCCAAATTAAACGAAACCTGATATGACGCTTTTGTTTTTGATACTGATTATTGTATGCAGTGTGGTACTGGGTCTTATCATATTAATTCAAAACCCAAAAGGGGGTGGATTGTCCGGAAGTATCGCGGGCTTTAGTAACCAGTTTATGGGGGTTAAGCAAACCACGGATGTGCTGGAAAAAGGTACATGGATATTTTCAGCCATAATAGGTGTATTATGCCTGTTTTCTACCTTTTTTATGAGCTCCGGCGACGGTAGCAGCCAGTTTATTAAAGGCATCAACACCAACCAGCAACAGCAGCAATCTTTGCCGGTAGCGCCTCCGCCACAGCAAACAGCACCCCAGGAAATACCTGCGCAACCTCAACCATAATTCATTATTGATAATAATTTTATAGTAACCCTGTTGTTTACCGGCAGGGTTTTTTGTTTATTTTCAACTTACTTATTGAAACCAGCAATCACGGTAAATGATGTTCAGAAAATTAATTGTATCCCTTTTTGTTTTATTGCTTGTAGTGATCCTTTTTTTGGCATGGAAGGTAACAGGCAGCAACACCGCTTTTAAAGAAGACAAATATGCGCTCTACATAAAAACGGGCAGTAGTTTTGAAAATGTAATGCAAACCCTGCGGGCAGACAGTGTGATCAAAGATCCGGGTCTGTTCTCATTCATCGCAAAAAAACTAAACCTGCCCCCCAAAATAAAAGCCGGCAAATATGAAATAAAGAAAGGGGCGGGTATTTGGGGCATCGTGCAAACGCTTCGCAACGGCAAACAAACACCGGTAAACCTTGTGATAACCAAGCTCAGAACCAAAGAAGATTTTGCCCGTTTTGCGGCACAGCGGCTGGAATGTGATTCTCTTGCTATTATAACCTTACTGAACAACAATGATTCACTGCAAAGCAAAGGATTAGATACCAGTAATGTAATGACGGCCATTATACCCAATACCTACAGCTTTTTCTGGAACACCACTGCCTCCGCGTTGTTTAACAGGCTTTACAATGAAGAAAAAAAATTCTGGAAAGAAGAAAGGCTGCAAAAGGCGCGCAGCCTGGGGCTTACACCCCGGCAGGTATATATTCTGGCATCTGTAATTGAAGAAGAAACCAATAAGTACGATGAAATGCCCCTGATGGCAAGCGTATACATTAACCGGCTCAATAAAGGCATGCCGCTTGGCGCCGACCCCACCATAAAATTTGCTACCCGGAATTTTGCTGCCAGAAGGGTAACCCTGAAAATGATCAGTGAAAGCGCTGAATCGCCATATAATACATACAAAAACAAGGGACTGCCCCCCGGGCCGATATGTACGCCTTCCATTAAAACATTGGATGCAACGCTTGACGCGGCTTCTACCAATTATCTTTATTTCTGCGCGAAGCCCGATTTTTCGGGTTATCATGCTTTTGCAGCTACAGATACAGAACATTTCAGAAATGCCAGAGCGTATCAAAAAGCATTGAACCGCTTAAAAATAAAATAAGTATTTTAGATGGTATGACGAAGCTTGAACGCATTATTATAACATCGCGGCCTGTTGATTTTATAATAACCCGGTCAAAGCAATTGATCTTGCCGGGTTTCCAGGGATTACCGCTGTATGATGTTGTGCTGTTTTTACTGAGGCAAATTAAAAAAGAAGGTTTGAACATAAGAGCGGCAGCCATTTCTTTTAACCTGTTAATGGCTATTCCCCCGTTTCTTATTTTTTTATTTACCCTGGTGCCTTACCTGCCCGGGCAGCAGGATTTTATAAGGGAACTGCTGCGGTTAATAAGAGACCTTACCCCTAACCGGGATACGTATATATGGGTAAGGGATTTTATAGTAGATTTTACAAAACCCCGCAGCGGATTATTATCCATAGGTTTTATTACGGCAGGCTTCTTTGCGTCTAACGCAATGCTGGGTATAATGAATTCCTTTAACCGTTCTTTACATGTAATGTACAGGCAAAAAAGGAACTTTTTGCAAAGCAGGGGCACTGCATTAAAGCTAACTTTTTTTATCGCTACCATATTTATGGCATCTATCCTGCTGCTGATTTCACAGGGCAGCATATTAAGAAGTGTTTTACGCTGGATGAATATAGAAAACGACACCATCCGCTGGTGGATCAGTTCATTGCGCTGGATTGTAATTGTAGCTTTAATTTATTATGCTATCGGACTAATATACCGTTTTGCACCTGCCATTCAGCGAAAATGGAATGTCAATTCACCCGGAACGATCCTCGCTACTTCCTTAATCATCCTGCTTACGATCTTATTCAGTTACTGGGTCAATAATTTTGGAACTTATAATAAGGTATACGGTTCCATAGGCACGGTAATCATACTAATGTCATCCTTCTTCTTTAATTCGCTCATCCTGTTAATTGGCTTTGAATTGAATGTCAGCATCAACCACCTCAAAATGGAGGCGGAAACCAGGCAGGAAAAAGAAGAAGGAGAACTATAGGGGTTCAGTGCCGTTAAAGGAGGCTGGAAAGCTGATGGAAAATTCGCCCGATTTGTTTAATTTGCCTGGTCACGAGTAAATGATCAATTAAACCTACATGATGCCGGTAATATCTCCGTCTTTATTAGCCTGCAATTTTTTAAAGCTGCAGGAAGAGTGCGATATGCTGAACGAAAGCGAAGCAGATTGGTTTCACCTGGATATAATGGACGGGCGTTTTGTACCCAATATCAGCTTTGGGATGCCCTTAGTTGAAAATATCCGTAAAGCCACTAATAAGCCCTGTGATGTGCACTTAATGATTGAAGAGCCCGGCAGGTATGCGGCCGATTTTAAAATAGCGGGCGCCGACCATCTCATTGTTCATTATGAAGCCTGCCCGCACCTGCATCGCAATATTCAGCAAATCAAAGACCTGGGAATGAAAGCGGGTGTAGCTATTAACCCTCATACTCCTGTTCAGTTATTGCAGGACATTCTTCAATACACTGATATTATTTGCATGATGAGCGTAAACCCGGGTTTTGGCGGACAGGAGTTTATAGCCCACACATTAACTAAAATACAATTACTCCGCCAGCGCATTGATCAGTTGAAACTCAATACGATTATTGAAGTAGATGGAGGCATTACACTTGAAAATGCCCATGCGGTTGTTGAAGCAGGAGCACATGCGCTGGTAGCCGGCACCACCATTTTTAATGCCCCGGATCCCCGGGAAGTAATACGCCGGCTGAAGCATATATAAAATACTGGCGTTCAATGGTAGATATGCCATAGTCCGCTGCGTATAACCCCGCATTCACATCATGTTTTTTTGTATGTAATGCAGATTGCTACTGCTTTCTGTTAGCATAAGGTAATGCCGCTACAGAAAATAACAAACCTCATAATAATAGTTTTGGATACCCGTTTAATGTATGATAATTTCATTTTTATCGAATTTAATTTCTACCCCCGTGAAAAAATTTACTTTAATTGAACCCAACACTATGGAGAAGGTTATAGCCATTTGCCAGCAGTATACTCCATTGGATGACACCAGCCAGCAGGCGCTGCAGCGTATTATTACGCTAAAGGAATACCGCAAAAATGATCATGTGTTTGAGCAGGATCAGTTTTGTGGCGATCTTTTTGTAATTGTAAAAGGCTCTTACCGGCTTTTTCATAAGGCAACACAAAAGGAGCATACTACCTGGCTGGGATATGATGATCATATCATATCTTCTCTTCATTGCTTATTGTTTAATACGCCGGCAAGGGAAACGATGCACATCCTGGAAGATTCGGTTATAGGAGTAATACCTTATAACGAATTGCTGAGCCTGGGCCGTCAGTATGCAGCAATAGACAAGCTGAACCGCACCATTATGAGCATCTTTATTATGGAAATGCAGGAAAATCTTTTTGCTACCCGTTTTATGGAAGCGGCAGACCGCTATCATTATTTTACGCAAAAGCAGCCTGAAGCTTTGCAGCGCATACCGTTAACCTATCTCGCGTCTTTCCTGGGTATTACCAAAGAAAGCCTCAGCAGGATCCGGTCAGGATTCAGAACAAGAGATAACAGCTTTGGATTGAACAATTCTTACCTGCGAAACGCTTCATAACCGTCGGTATAATAAGATTAAATAATAATAGAATCAGGGAAATTGAAATACGTTTCAGTTTCCCTTTTTTTATTTAACGCTGCCCGGGTTTTCGCTTATAAAATTTCTTCTGGGGTTTTCGGTCGCCGGATCTTTTACGCGGATGCCAGGCGGGCGCCTGCCCCAGGAATTGTGGTAATACTGCTTTTTCTACCTCCTTATCAATTAATGCTTCAATAGCGGCAAAGCTGTTTTGTTCCTTTTCGCCCACCAGTGTAAAAGCCATACCATCTGCCTCAGCCCTTGCTGTTCGGCCAATACGGTGCACATAATCCTCCCCGTCGCGCGGTACATCGTAGTTAATTACAAGGTCTATTGTATCAATATCAATCCCGCGGCTTAAAATATCGGTGGCCACCAGTATGGGTATGCGCCCGCTGGTAAAGCTGTTTACCACGTTTTCGCGTTGCGATTGCAGCAGGTCGCTATGCATTTCTTCCACTACAAAACCATTTTGCTTAAGCATCCTTGTCAGCACTTTTACATTTTGTTTCCGGCTGCAAAAGATCAGTACGCTTTTGTAAGGCGTTTTAGTTAATAAATATTTTACTAATGGAAGCTTCTGCTGTTCGTACACTATAAAAGCCCGTTGTACAATTTTTTCGGGGGGGCGGGAAATAGCGATATTGATTTCTACCGGGTTCACAAGTATCTGCTGCGCCAGCCTTCTTATTTTGGGAGGCATGGTTGCCGAAAACAATAGGGTTTGACGCCTGGAGGGCAGTTGGGTAATGATCCTGTTGATCTCATCCTGGAAACCCATGTCTAACATCCGGTCTGCCTCATCCAATACCAGAAATTGTAATCCCTTTATAGATACATAGCCCATATTAAGATGGGCTATGAAACGGCCGGGCGTGCAAATAATAATGTCTGCGCCCATCTGCAGGGCCTTTTTCTCACCAACAAAATTCTGTGCATCGCTGCCGCCATATACCGCCAGTGAGCTGATGGAAGTAAAATACGTGAGCCCTTCTAAGTGCTGGGCAATTTGTATAGCCAGCTCGCGTGTAGGCACAATGATCAGTGCACGTACATCCCCCGCGGTATCTTTTTCCAGCAGGCGATGAATGATGGGGAGCAGGAATGCGGCTGTTTTACCGGTGCCGGTTTGTGCAGAGGCTATAATATCTTTTCCAGCCAGTATGGGAGGTATAACCTGTTCCTGCACCGGGGTGGCTGTTTCATAGTTCGAGGCTTCAATTCCTTCCAGCAGGTTGGGATGAAAGTTAAATTCTGTAAAACGCAAATGATATAAGTATTTTATGTTATTTCAGTGAGTGCTGTTCCTTAGCAGGAACAGGTAAAGATAATTGAAAATTGCCAGTGCACATGGGCCATGCATATACTATTTATGCAAAAAATGTAATATTGCATCAATATTGCACCCATGAATTTTTCAATTGATCACAAAAACCATATACCACTACACATACAGGCGGAGGAGCTTTTGAGAAAGATCATCCGTAGCCCGCAATACGCAAAAGGAAAGTTATTGCCCAATGAAGTTGCATTGGCCAAACAGTTGGCTATATCCAGAACCACTTTACGAATAGCCATAAATAAGCTCGTATACGAGGGACTGCTTGTAAGGAAAAAAGGTGTTGGAACAAAGGTTAGCAACAGTATCGTAAGCTCAAAATCGGTTAACTGGCTAAGCTTTTCCCAGGAAATGGCAGCCCGGAAGATACCCATTAAAAATTTTGAGCTTAAGCTGAGCTGGGTTAGACCGGAAGAAACGGTGGCTAATTTTTTCGAGATCAGGACAAATAAAAAGGTTTTGAAAATGGAAAGGTTAAGAGGACGCCCTGAAGGGCCTTTTGTGTATTTTGTTTCTTATTTTCATCCGCGTGTAGGGCTTACCGGCAAGGAAGATTTTCAAAGACCACTGTATGAAATATTAGAAAAAGATCAGCTGGTGGTAGCCAGCCTTTCTAAAGAAGAAATTACTGCAAAAGCAGCCGATAAATTCATTGCAGGCAAATTGAATCTTGCTCCTGGTACTCCTGTACTGTGCAGAAAAAGATTTGTTTTTGACCAGGGAGAGCGCCCAATAGAATATAACCTGGGTTTCTACAGGGCCGATAGCTTTGTATATACCATTGAGAGCAGGCGATAGTCAGTCATCATCGCTGCGGCGCGGGTGCGGAGGATAGGCAGCTAAAGGGTTTTACGGGACGGAGTCCCGGGAGAACATAGTTGATATAAAGTCCGGAGACTGCTTTGTATAGCGGTATAGGACAGGGCAGGCGCGAAGTATTTTCCTTTAAGACCTTATGATTTTGTGGCAAAAATCAACAACCGCTAAAAATCCAGCTTCCGTGTGTTGCCCCTGTTATCAGAAATGATCATGGAGGCAACCTGCTTATCAATACTCAAAAACCTTGCTGATTGCGACAGAAAGGAAGAACCGTAATAACATTCCCGCTTTTGTTTTTTGCCATCCCTGTAAATTATTTCCACACTTACCTCATCTGGTTGCAAAGGAATATTAATAATATCTTTTTTAAGCGCATATACTTTCAGCGGGGCACGGTTTTGTGCCGCAGCCAGCAGGTATTTGCCGTTTGCGCTTCTCAGTTTTATTACCGCCTTGCCATTACCCGGAATAAAAATGCCGCTTTCAAGAATGGATTGGGAAATGAAATTTCCTTTGCCATCTCCTTTCAGCATCAAACCATTCAATGCATCGTAACGCCCTGCTGTTACCTCCGATCCATAATCATTGGTGTTCATAACTACGTCAATATTGCCATCTCCATCAAAATCATCTGTTATCATACCATTCAAAGCAGACAACTGAGCCATAAAAGGCAGGGGCACTAAAGTGAATTTACCATCGCCATCATTTCTGCAATAGCCGGAGCTTAGGTTATTGGCTCTTAATATTAATGCATCTTTTAACTCGTCTTTTGTAAGCAATTGGTCCATTGTAGCCCCAGCGTACGATTTGAAATCCCGGAACTTCGTCTTTATGCCTGTCATTTGCTTTATGGCATCATCTCTTAAATGCGCGGGAAATTCTTTTTTGGCAGGAGAATCCTGGCTGGCCGGAAGATATAACGACATGAAGGCATCGTAGCTGCCGTTGTTATCAAAATCTTTGGCATATACAGATACCGGGTATTGAGCGCTTGCCTTATAAAAAGAATTCTGACCCAGGTTGCCGGCTATATAATCCATATCTCCGTCGTTATCAAAATCGCCTGCCACAATACTGTTCCACCATCCCACCTGGTCAGACAACCCCGTTTCTGCAGTTACATTTTTAAAACGGCCTTTATTATTTTTAAAGAAGGTGGGCGGCATCCATTCGCCTGCCAGCACGAGGTCGGGCCAGCCATCATTATCAAAATCGGTGAACAGGGCGTCACTTACCAGCCCGATATTATTTAATTCCCCTGCAACCGTACTGGTTACATCTGTAAACCGGATATGCCCCTCTTTTGAATCATTCCTGTAAATAAAGCTGGATACCGCTTTAGGGTAACTCCAGGGTTCCACCCTGCCGGCAATAAAAAGATCAAGGTCGCCATCCTTATCATAATCTGCAGCCCTTACGCACGATTTACTTACAAAGTTTTTTGGCAAGGCCAGGGAGTCGGCTGTAAAATTGCCTTTCCCGTCATTGATGAAAAACTGGTCCTGGTAAGCCGCCGTATTGGGCTTACTTTCATATCCGCCCCTCGCCAGGTAAAGATCAAGGTCGCCATCTCCGTCTGCATCAAAAAGAAGCGTTCCCATATCCTGGTAATGAACATCTCTTATTTCAGTGGGTTGTACTATGGCTTTTTGTAAAAAAGAACCATCTTGCTGCTGCAATAAAACAGTGGTTGCAAATAAGGAATTTCCTCCCACCACTATATCGTCTAATCCATCGCCGTTCAAATCTCCGGCGGCAAGGGATGGACCATATTCCGAAAATTTATGAGGTAACAGTTTTTGAATGGTAAAGTCAATATAATCCATTTGCGCATGTTCATATTGAATACCCAGTGAGGCGGTAACATCTTTAAATAAAGTGTTCGCTGCTATAACCGGAAGCTGCCAGTCGTAATTGTCTTTTGCGTTTTTTTTATTCAATTGTATGGTTTGGTCGGCGGCTACATTTGCTATCAGCTCTTTGCTTCCGTCGGGCCATTTAACAATGAGAGAATCTATTAGGGTTGTGGTATCGAGCCCAAAATGAGGATTGAATTGTATGGAAGAGAGGTAGCCCCGGTAAGGCGTTTGCTCATACGCCTGCTGGTTATTTCCATAATAAATTTCAATCCATGCACCTATTCCATTTAGGTTTAAGCTGTCACCTGCTAATTGTACGGATAAATAATGCTTATTATTTTCTTTTGAATCCATTAATGTATTCCTGTAAACAAAAGCCTTATCATTAATGTTATTAATGACCATATCCAGGTCCCCGTCATTGTCCAGGTCTGCATATACCGCGCCGTTTGAAAAGGAAACCTTGTGTAAGCCCCAGTTGTCCGACACATCACTAAAGCTGCAATTCCCTTCATTCCGGAAAGCATAATTGTGTATTTTAACTTCCGGGATCTGCGCCAGGATGCTTGATTTGGAGGCAATGGGCGCAGGCTCCTGCCGGTAAACGATAAAATCGTGATCTGTTATGTCTTTAGGAAAACCGTTAGTAACTATTATGTCCCGTAGTCCGTCATTATCAAAATCCGCCACTAACGGCGCCCAGCTCCAGTCTGTTTCCGCAATGCCAGACAAGAAGCTGATATCACTGAAAACCGGGTCGCCAATTGAATCATTTGCATGTACACCTGGACCCAGGTTAAGCTGTAGTGTATTCCTTACATACTGGTATTGATATTTAAAAAAATCATTAAGCCTAAATATCTGATAGCTACCGGAGTTCAGCATCATTTTTTTGCGGTAATTATCTTCGGGGCTCATGTCTAATTCTATGATATCAGACAGTCCGTCATTATTGATGTCTATAATATCCTGTCCCATTCCGTTTGCAGAAGTATGTTTAAGATAGGATGCGGCTTTGTCTGTAAAGGTTCCGTCATGATTATTGATATACAACAGATCGTTTGCAATAAAATCATTGGTCACAAAAATATCTTTCCACCCGTCTTTATTGATATCTGCAATGGTTACGCCATGGGCATACCCTTCAATGGTAAGTCCTGCTTCCCGGGTAACATTGGTAAATACCGGATGCCCGGATAAGCTGTCCATGGTATTTTTATAAAGCCTTCCCGTACTCGGAAAAGAGCCGTCTGTAACTTTTGGCTTAAAAACGGAAGGGTTTATATTGGGGAGAATTTCGTTTACAGCAAGGTACATATCCAGGTCGCCGTCGTTATCATAATCAAAAAAAGCAGCCATGGTGGCGTGCGTGGTATCATCTAATCCGTAGGCTGCAGCCTGTTCTTTAAAAAAAGGCAATCCCTTTGGATCCGGGCCCTGGTTAATATAAAGCAGATTTTTCCTGTTTTCGGGGTTTTTGTCCATGGATACGCAAACGTACATGTCCATCCATCCGTCGTTATTAATATCCACAACCGCTACGCCCCGGCACCACCTGCCATCGCCGCTTACTCCCGCACTATTTGTAATATCTTCAAATTGAAGCTCCCCTTTATTCAGGTATAATTTGTTGGATACCATATTTCCTGTGAAGTAAATATCCGGCATCCCATCATTATTGAAGTCGGCAACGCCAACCCCTCCACCGTTATATAAATTGGTTATGTCAACAGGGTTAATGGAATCATTCTCTGCGATCTTATTATTAAAATGAATGCCCGAGTATTCCGGGGCAATAAGCCGGAACAGTTCTTTTTTTTGTTTGCACGACAGCGAAAGCAATACTGTAAACAGCGAAAGCACAGTATAAAACAGGGATCTCATATAAGCATGTTAAGCATGAAGGTTGAAAAAAAGTTAACGGCTATCCTGATTTCGTTTTCTGCCGGCATCTGAAAAGCTGTAAAATTTTAAAATACCGTTTTTACAAAAATGATAAATATTTTTTCCTCATTAAGCATACCGGGTTGCCATGTGTACAAAATGATGAGATTCAATTTATTATTAAATAAGCGGCAATGCGGTTTAAGCAAAGTTATGCGCCGTGCATTTGCCTGATTTAAAAATAGTCAAAAAAAAATGTAAAGTCTGATTTTTCTGTTATATTTGAACTCGTAAGTACAAATGTATATACATATTGACCCGGTGTTCAGTGCTGTGTTATATACCCCTTAAACAGCTAATCCACTCCTTAAGCAGTTGATCCGTTCTAACTATAGAATACATAACCTTAGAAATCCCGCTGGCGGAATAAAAGCAGGTTTTTCGCAGGCGTTGCATGGTAAAGCCTGCTTTATATTAAATAAACAACAAAACACATATCCAGGCGTATGAAAAAAATGAACAGTTCTTAATAGCGTAAATGAACCTTTAAAAAAATAGTCTCTTATAAACGCTTAATCCTGGAAACAGGGAACCGAAGTGTAATCTTTATTAAAAATTAATTGCTTGTTATGAACTTAAAACTCCTGCCGCACAATGCGTGTACAACTATTTGTATACTTTGCGGAATCGCATTTCCATTTCTTTTGTGTGCCGCGCCGATGGCGGGCAATAAAGAACGATTGCTAAAGCATGCAAAAGAACCACCCGGCGCATCTGCCTACAATACTTCTTATTTCCAGGATATACCCGTTTCCGGGAAAATAACAGACGAAAGCGGAGTCCCCATATCGGGAGCCAATGTGCTGGAAAAAGGCACCAGCAATGGTGTTATTTCGGATGCGAATGGAAATTACAGGTTAAATGTAGGGAGCCGGAACAGCACACTGGTTATTTCTTTTGTAGGTTATACGAGCAAAGAAATAAAGGTAGGTGCACAAACAAACATAAATGTGGAATTGGCATCCGTTTCACAAAGTTTAGATGATGTTGTTGTAGTGGGGTATGGTACACAAAGAAAATCTGAACTTACCAATGCCGTTGTGCAAACCACTGGCGCTGAAATAAAAAAATCAACCAATCTTTCTGTTTCCAATTCTTTGTCGGGCAGATTACCTGGTTTATATGTATCCCAGCAAAGCGCCGCTCCCGGTTTTGATGATGCACAGATACTGGTGAGGGGAGCCAAAACCTATCGCAATACTTCCGCCCTTATAGTAATAGATGGTGTGGCCAATGCAGACCCTGACGGTTTGAACCGCCTGGATCCTAACGACATCGAATCTATCTCCGTTTTAAAAGATGCATCAGCAGCTATTTATGGCGCACAATCTGCCGGCGGTGTTATACTGGTTACTACAAAACGGGGTAAATCGGGAAAAGCTGCTTTTGATTTTAGTACCTCCTTCGGGTGGCAATCGCCTTCTGCGAAAGTAAAATCGGGAGATGTATTTGAATATATAGATGTATTGAACAAAAGAAGGGAACTGGAAGGTTCTACGCCCGATTTTCCACAGGAAGTGATTGATGCGTTTAAAAATGGTACAAGAAGGGCGGAGAACTGGTATGATGCACTGGTTGACGCACCCGCACCACAAAACAGGCAGTCCATTACCATGCGGGGCGGTACCGATAAAATAAGATATTTCGTATCGCTTGGTACAGCCTACCAGGGCGGCATTATGAGAGGCGATAATAAAACAAAAGTGAAACAGTACAATGTAAGAAGCAATATAGATGTTTCCGTTACCGATAATTTTGAAGTTGGCTTTGACCTGTCGGGACGCGAAAAAAACACCGAACTTCCGCAAAGCGGCCCGGGTGGAGATGTGGGCGCCTTTGCAAGTGTGAGCCCTTTGCAGGAAGCGTATATCGGAGGTGATTATCGTTATCCCGGCGAGGGATGGTCGCACCTGAATCCCGTGGCAAGATTACTTAGCCCTGGCTACAGGAAGTATAAAGCAGATATATTGAGTGGTACGGTTCGCTTTAAATGGAATATCCCGTATGTGAACGGGCTGACATTAGATGGATTCTCGAGTATAGCTAAAACCTTTAACTATGATAAGGTATTTAACTATACCTGGCCATATTATGAAAGAGTTCCTAATACAGATTCAATTGTACAAAAGGAGTCAAGAACAGTTGAGGATATAGGCTTAAGAGAAGATTTTTACCAGAGCCAGAGAATTACCAGTAATATCAGGCTTTCTTATACTACAACGATTAACAGTGATCATAAGATTGGAGTTTTTGTTGCTTATGAACAAATGGATTACAAAACCAATAACTTCTGGGCACAACGCCTGGGTTATGATTCTCCATTGCTTGATCAACTATTCGCCGGCAGCACTAACCGCGACAACTGGAATACTGATGGAAGAGCCGCAGAAAATGCACGCCGAAATTATTTTGGGCGCGCCAGCTACGAATTCAGAAGCAAATACCTGCTTGGGTTCAGTGCCCGTTATGATGGCTCGCCTATTTTCCCCAGAGATACCCGGTACGGTTTTTTCCCGCAGGCTTCTGCCGCATGGGTAGTAAGCAAAGAGTCCTTTATGCCTCAAAACCTGTTCAGTAACTTTAAAATAAGAGCCTCATGGGGGCAGTTGGGCAACGACAGGGTAGATCCTTTCCAGTATATCGGAGCATTTGGTTATTCATCAGGATGGGTTGTTAATGGAGCAGATGCCCGCGGCATTGCAGCTACATCAACACCCAACCCTAACATTACCTGGGAAGTAAGTGAAACAACTGATCTGGGTTTGGAATTGGGCTTTTTGCAAAACAGGTTAACATTTGAGTTAGACTTGTATAAAACCAAAACAACCAACATCCTTGGAAGAAGACAGGCCTCTATTCCAGGATATACCGGACTGGTATTACCTGATGAGAACATTGGAAGAATGGATAATAAGGGATTTGAAGTTCAGGCAGGATACAGGCAGAATGTAGGACAGGTAAATATAATGTTAAATGCAAACCTTGCCTATACCGAAAATAAGATCATTTATTTTGATGAAACGCCCCAGGCTGAACCCTACCAGAAGCTCGAAGGACAGCCTTTAGGATCTGGCCTGCTATACAAGGCAGTTGGTATTTACAGAACGGCAGATGACCTGACCAAATATCCGGGTTATCCTGGTGCTACAGTAGGAGCGTTAATCTTTGCCGACCTGAACAATGATGGTGAAATAACCAGCAATGACCAGTATATGTTTAATACAACCGTAAATGCAGGCGCCGTTCTTCCAAAAATGCAGTTTGGATTTAACATTGGATTAGACTACAAAGATTTTGATGTGTCTATATTATTTGCCGGGCAGAGTGGCGCTAAGTGGCGCCTAAGCAATGGATTTAACTCAGGCGCCAACGGCAATGGATTGCGGTATGTAGCGCTGAATAGTTTTTCATTAACCAATACAAATGCTGAGCTTCCCATGATCTCTCCAACGGGATTCGCAGCATCCAACAGTGATTTCTACTATCACAGCTCTACCTGGCTGCGTTTAAAAACAGCTCAACTGGGATATACACTTCCCCGAAACCTGATGACAAGATTCAAAATTTCAGCATTGAGATTGTATGTTTCGGGTGATAACCTGTTTATGGTATTTAATAATTTGAAAAAGTATGGAGCCGGTGATCCTGAAACAGCCCCCCAAACCGGTAACGGTGGCGTATATCCTATAATGAGAACGGTAAGTGCCGGACTTAACATCACTTTTTAATACCTGAAGCATGAAATATTTAAGTATAAATAAAGCAACTAAAAAAATCGCGGCCTTGTCGCTCATTTGCGTTGCCACGGTTATTTCCTGTAATCGCGACCTGCTGGATAAAAAGCCTTTGGATGCCATATCCGAAGATGCGGTTTTCAATGATCCCACCTTTCTGCAGAATTATGTATATAATATATACAATGGAATTAAACCCCCATGGAGCCCCGGTAGCGGCGGTTATGAGGCATTAACTGATGTGGCGGTTTCTCAGCCTGAAACACACGACAGGGCTGCCGGGATCCGTGAATATATTGATGGCATTATTACTCCTGATAATATCACCGATCTTACAAATATCTGGAATGAAGAATACGGGTATATCAGGAAAGCAAATATTTTCTTTGAAAAAACAGAAACATCCGCAATTCCTGCCGATAAGCTTGATCCAATGAAAGGTGAAGTGCATTTTCTGCGGGCATGGATGTATTTTGAATTAATGCGTACTTACGGTGGCGTTCCTATTATTACAAAAAGTTTTAAGCTGGATGAGGAAAGTTTTGATACGCCCCGTAATACTTACGACGAGTGCGCTGCATTTGTATTGAGCGAATGCGATAAGGCTATAGCCCTGCTGGATGGAGTACCTGTAAATGAAGGAAAGATTAGCAAAAATGCAGCGCTGGCATTAAAGGCCAGGATGCTTTTGTATGCAGCAAGTCCTTTGAATAATCCTTCCAATGACAAATCAAAATGGCAGGCGGCAGAAGTGGCAACCAAAGCGGTTATAGATGCCGGTTATGCTTTGCATTCGTCAACAGCAGACTTATTTATAAAACCCTTAAAGAATGATGAAACCATTTTTGGGAAATCGTTTACACCCGCTACACGAATTCCGGATTGGGGCTATAATTATGACTACTGGCCCAGTGGTTTTGATGCAAGACAACGTTTAATGCCAACGCAAACATTTGTCAATATGTTTCAAATGGAAAATGGCGAATATCCCTACCTGGCAGACGGTATAACGGTAAATGCGGCTTCTGGTTATGATCCGCAAAAACCCAACGATAACAGGGATCCCCGGTATTATGCATCTATCCTTTATCCCGGCGCAGGCCCGGTATTTATTCAGGATGGATCAAAAACCACGCACAGGGTGTACGAATATTGGGAAGATGCCAACCCTAATCCCGACAATGCACCTCCTTATGCCAACCCCAATAAGGTGGATCCCGAAAACGGGCAAACCCTCTTTGATTTTGGCAGGGACTCTAAAACCTATTGGGTAAAGGGGTTAACACCATTTCACTGGAGAGTGCAAACCGGGTATACATTCAGGCGATTGCTTGATTTTGACGGACCGCGTGCAAGCTATGATTTCAACTACAACCAGGTAACTGTGTTTATGCGGCTAACAGAATTTTATTTAAACTATGCGGAAATTCAGATTGCGTTAGAAAACGAACCGCTGGCCCGTGAATACCTCAACAAGATAAGGCAAAGAGAGGCTACCAATATGCCCGATATCACCAGTACCGGCGCAGACCTTGTAAGAGATTACAGGAATGAAAGAGCAATAGAATTGCAATTGGAAGACCAGCGTTTCTTTGACCTCATGCGATGGAAAGCTGCACCGGGTAATATTGATATTCCTATCAGAGGGCTTACCAGTGTTACAATGGATTGGACGGGCGCCCAGGCAGGCGATCTTTTAGGGAAATTAACGTATACTTACGGCGTGATACCGGAGGCAGAAGTAAGAAAGCCATGGAAAGGAGATCACTATTATCTGTTCCCTATTCCCAATGATGAAATTAAAAAGAGTAATGGCGCTTTAGTGCAAAATCCGGGTTACTGAACCTGGTGCTCAACTTTTTATTTGACTGATGCAGCATAAACTGATAACTGCAATACCGCCATTGACCATTTTGTGATGGCGGTATTGTTTTTAATTTAGGTTAAATAATACATTTATGAGAAAGCTGGTTTTTTTATGCCTGTTAACCTTTTCAATAGCGGCTTTTATAACGCCGGGAAAGGGGCAGTCCATTATATGGAGCATCGGAAAGCCTGATCATTCAGCGGCTGAATTTGCATTGGCTCCAGGTGAGTTCAGAAAATTTATAGCGCATGATTTTGGTTTTGAAGATAAATTTTTCCTGATAGGGCATTCCCGTGAGAAAAACGATTTTCCTTATGTGCTTCCGGGCCCGGTGGATACCTGGGGAGGCACCTGGTCTACCTCTGGCTGGCGCATCAACCAGGTAAACATTTTATTTGGTATAGAAAATATGACCGCAGAAGGAGACTATAAATTAATTATAGCGCTTGCCGATTACGCTAAGGAATTTCTGCCCCTTATTAAAGTATCCGTAAACAACCAGGTTGTGAAGCAACAGCTTACTGCAACAGGCTATGATGTCAGCAGGCAAAAGCGCCCTTCCTATACAGAACCTTTGGGAGATACGCTCTCCATTACCGGTAACCTGGAGTATGCAACGCCCCGGGTAATAGAAATACCGGTTGAAAAAGACGTAATAAAAAAGGGCGGTAACTGTATCACTATCGAAGTGCTGGAAGGATCATGGATACTGTTTGATAACGTACGGTTAGAAGGCAGCCCGTTAAAGATGGTAAAACCGGATAAAGCTTTTGTGAGAGATGTTAAGGCGGCCGGTTATGAGTTAGTGTCTGAAGGCAGAAAGATACAGCCCCTGCTGGTTAATATCGAGCACCTGCAGGGCCTGCCTGATTTAAGCGTTGAATTAGACGGGAAGCTGATCTTTGAAGAAAAGGCTGAAAAAGGAAATTATGTTTTCGAAGCGCCCATGCCTGCGGTTGAAAGCCCGAAGCAAAGCCACTACAGGATATTGGCGGACGGGAAGATAATAGGAGAAGGAATGGTGGAACGCTCCGCCCGGCGACAGCAAACCTTAGCCGATTATGTAGATACCCGTATAGGCACAGCTCATTCGCGGTGGATGATCGCACCCGGCCCATGGATGCCTTTCAGCATGGTGAAGCTAAGTCCGGATAACCAGAATGCCGGGTGGCAGGCAGGCTACCAGCCATCATTTGAAAGTGTAGGTACCTTCAGCCATATTCATGAATGGACCATGGGTGGGTTAGGCGTTTTTGCATCAAACGGTACTTTGAAAACAAAAATAGGTGATGAGCGGATACACGGTTCGGGCTACAGGTCTGCTATTGAAAAAAAAACGGAAGAAGCACCCCTCGGGTATTATAAAGTTCAGCTTAAAGATTACGATATAAAGGCCGAAATGACGGCAACAACCCGCTGCGGATTGTTGCGGTTTACCTTTCCGCAGAACCGGGATAGCTCACGGATCCTTATAGATTTCCATATTCCGGCAGAATATGATTACCAGTTAAAGGAGATCAGCGTACGCAAGATCAGCGATCACAGGATCGAAGGTTTTGCGCATCAATTCTCACCACGGGTGTGGAGCACGGATGCAGAACAGGACTATACGGTTCATTTTGTTATGGAATTTGATAAGCCATTCCAATCCATAGGAGGCTGGGTGAATGATAAAATTTCTTATGGAGATCATTTTCAGGCTAAAGACATTAAAGATGCAGGACTCTTTCTTGAGTTCAACGCCAAAGTTAACCCCGTTGTTACTGTGCGCTCAGGTATTTCACTGGTGAGCATTGAAAATGCCCGGTTAAATTTAACAACGGAGTTAACCGGGCCGTTTGGGTGGGATTTTGAAGCGGTAAGACAGCACCAGGCCGATCAATGGAATGATATTTTTAACCGTGTTAAAATTACCACAACGAACAGGCAGGAGAAAGTGCGCTTTTACAACGCGATGTACAGGTCAATCTGCAGCCGCAATACCTGGAGTGATGTTAATGGCCAATGGAGGGGAACGGATGGTAAAATACAGCAGCTAAAAGGTGTTGATGATGTGGCTTTGGGCTGCGATGCTTTCTGGAATACATTCTGGAATTTAAACCAGATGTGGAATTTGATCACTCCCGAGTGGAGCAACCGCTGGGTAAATTCCCAGCTCGCCATGTATGATGCGTATGGATGGCTGGCAAAAGGCCCGGCAGGTATGAATTATATACCGGTAATGGTGGCAGAGCATGAAATACCGATGATGGTGGGCGCTTACCAGATGGGGATACGTAATTTTGATGCATCAAAGCTATTAGAAGCGGCAGTTAAAATGCAAACCACGCCGGCACAGAAAATCTATACGGGTTTTGCCGGTAACCGTGATTTAACGGAATACATGAAGCACAAATATGTTCCTTCCGATAAAGGACGCTTTTCAAATTCAATGGAATATGCATACGATGACTGGACGGTTGGACAACTGGCCAAATCATTGGGCAAAACAGAGCTGTATAAAAAATTCAACGATCGTGGAAACTGGTGGAAGAACACTATAGATAAAGATGGTTACTGCCATATGAAATTGAGTAATGGCGAATGGACCCCGGATTTTGATCCCTTTCGCAGTGGCGCTAATGAGCACTATGTTGAGGGAAACGCATGGCAGCTTACTTTTTTCGTTCCCCAGGATGTTCCTGCTTTGGTAAACCTCATAGGGAAGAAAAAATTTGTTGACAGGTTAGAATGGGGGTTTGAAGCGAGTGAGCCCTGGCGTTACAACGGGATGAACGATCAGTATTGGGATTATCCCGTAATGCAGGGAAACCAGCAATCTATGCATTTCCCCTTTCTGTTCAACTGGGCGGGAAAACCCTGGTCAACACAAAAATGGAGCCGGTCTATTTTGGAACGGTATTACGGATATGGTATAGGGAATGCTTACCTGGGCGATGAAGACCAGGGGCAGATGAGCGCCTGGTTCGTAATGGCAGCGCTGGGGTTGTTCCAAACCGATGGGGGATGCAGTGTTAAACCGGTTTACGAGATCGGGAGCCCGCTTTTTGAGAAAATTGAGATTGACCTGGGCGAAAGGTTTGGCCGGGGTAAAAAATTTGTGATAGAAGCAAAAGGCGCATCCCGCAGGAATATGTACGTTCAAAGCGCCGTACTGAACGGCAAAGAACTGAAATCGTTTAAATTCCCTGCTGCTGAATTGTTAAAGGGCGGTTCCCTGGTAATACAAATGGGAGCAACCCCTAATGAGAAATGGGGAATTGATAATAAACAGAGATAAAAAATGAAAAGAAACTATTTACTGCTGCTGTTACTGATGATCGCTGTGGCAGGTTCAGCACAGGAAAACAAATCTTTCGACAAAGCATTGTCCGAAAAAATAAGGAACAATGAATATTTTCATTTTGTAAAAGCCAAAGCCTTAGAAGTAATGAAAACCGGGTTTAATGCGGGTGATGGTTACCGTGAAGTATGGATAAGGGATTACAATACCTTCATTGAGCTGGCCGCACAGGTATATGATAAAGAAGTACTGAAAGAAAACCTGTTGGTTTTTTTGAGAATGCAGGGGGAAGATGGAAATATCATTGATGGATTTACCCCGGTTAAAAAAGTGGGCGAAGTTGAATACGACTTTATCTATTCCCCGCTGGAGCCCCGTTATGCCGGTCATAAAAATACGGTGGAAACCGACCAGGAAAGTTCACTGGTACAAAGTATATATAAATACATTCAACTAACTAAAGACCGTACCATACTGGATGAAAGGATCGGCAATAAAACGGTTGGCGAGCGGCTCGTTTGGTCCATGGAATTCTTAATGGATAAGCGTTTCAACAAGCAATACGGGTTAATTATTGGTGCAACTACCGCCGATTGGGGTGATGTACAGCCGGAACATGGATGGGGCGTTGACATAGACGAAAATACACACCCTGCTATTGATATTTATGACAATGCCATGTTTATAATAGCATTGAATGATTTAATGGAAATGATCCCTGCAACCCAACAAAAGTGGCAGACCATAAAAAACAATATTGCCCAAAACAGCAGGAAATACCTTTGGGATAAAAGCAGGCAGAAATTTATTCCCCATATTTATTTAAAAGGCTCTCCTTTCCCTGCAACGTTTGATGAGAATGAAATTTATTATTTTGGAGGTACCGCTATTGCCATAGAAGCGGGCTTGTTAAGTAAGGAGGAAGTGAAGACTTCATTAAACGAGATGGTTAAAAGAGTGAAACAGGCCGGGGCGGCTTCTATCGGGCTTACACTGTATCCGCCATACCCGGCAGGTTACTTCGCGAACAAGATCATGAATCCCGAATACAGCTACCAGAACGGCGGCGACTGGACCTGGTTTGGCGGCAGGATGATACAGCAACTGATCAAATATGGATTTGTGAAAGAAGCGTATGAGCAGGTATTGCCAATGGTTAAGCGGGTAAAAGATAACAATGGTTTTTATGAATGGTATTCTGTTGATAACAAACCACGCGGATCGGGAACATTCAGGGGAGAGGCGGGGGTTTTGTATGCGGCTATTGTGATGTTTGAAAATGTAAAGTAACGTGTGTTTAGCGTTATTAGCGATCTATGCGTTTCTAATGCTATATGAAGTCTCCGACTTCGTATTACTTATGTTCTCCCGGGACTTTGTCCCGGAAAAACCGGACTGAGAAAAAAGCTAACACTGATAGAGATCTATGCGCTTTATGTGTGGAGATATAAATCTCCGGAGAACATAGCACAATATGCCACAAAGCCACGAAGACATAAGGGATGCAGGGGCAGCAAGGTATCCGGGGTTTTCTTTTCTTGTTATAAACCCTGTATCCTTTCATCCCACAAATAGGCAGCCCCGATGAGCGCAGCATTTTCTCCCAGTTGCGCCGGCTTTAGTTTACAGGCAGGCGCATGTTGCCGGAGCACTTCTTCGCAAAAGGGTTTGAACAGATCCCAGGCTTTGGCGATATTTCCACCGATGACAATCCTTTCGGGGAAATGGCCTGAAAACCGGTCTTTCAATACTTCGCCCAATGTATATCCAAATTCTTCAAACAATTTCCCGGCAATTGCATCCTCATGGGCTATAGAAGCCAGTTCTTTTACACCGGTAACATTTTCTTTTTTTCTTTTTGCATATTCTGTAACAAACCATCGTGAGCTTAAAAACTCTTCAGCCCTGCTTTGGCGGAAAGGGAAGCACCATAGATCGCCTTCCTGGAAGATACCATGCTCGTGCATTGCCGATCCCAATCCTGTTCCCAGCGTAATGCCTACAATATGATCACAGCCTTTTCCCGCGCCGGTTTTCAATTCGCCTGCCAGGTAAGCGGTGGCATCATTCATCATACGGATACTGCCCGAAGTTATGCCCAGTTCGGCCGATAGTAATTCCTTCACATTCAATCCATACAGGCATTCATATTTATGCAGGCCGGTAATACGGCTGATGCCTTTTTCATAATCAAAAGGGCCGGGCATGGCAATACCCACACGGTCAATGCTGCTTCCATGCTGTTTGGCGCAGGCGGCTATGGTTTTGGCCCATGAGCAAATGACATGCGCTTTATTTTGCAAAGGGTCTATTTCTCCCCGCACGCAGGCGCCCTCAATAATTTGTCCGGTATCTGTATTAACCATACACGCTGTAATATGCGTGCCGCCAATATCAACTCCTATGATCAAATTGTCCATCGCTTTTTGTTGATTTGCATTTAAGGTATATATGCAGGAGGTAATGCTGCTGTTCCCCATTGTTTATTGGGTTTATCGCCCATCCACAATTCCACCTTTGGTAAAGGTATCATGACTGAACCAGAAATTATTCATATTTCAGCTTTATAAACCGCGGACGGTATAAATGCGGTAACCTTTTAATATCGTTCATAAAATCAAATGAGTTGATATTATAGCTTATGAGCAATTCACCGGGCTGCGAAAGTGCCGGATGGGCTTTGGCATTATATGGGAAAAGGTTTGGTGAATCTTTCAGATCGTCTTTTACATCATATATGTCTGTAATGGGCCCGAAAGGTCCGGCGGGTGATGTTCCAACCCTTACTGCCACATGGGTTCCCATTGCATCTTTTTGAAACACCATCAGGTAAAGGTCATTTGTAAGCGGTGTTACGCTCATTTCATTGGATGCGCGGTTTGCAATGGGTTGAATGGCTGCTATGTCGGCCGTCCACGATTGGCCATCCCAGAACCGCCATTCATTAAATTGTTCAATAGCTTGCGGCAGAACCCTTGCTGCTATCACCTCCTTATTTTTTCCTCTTACGCCATATATATACAGGTAGCCATCTGCGTTAGGTGCGCCGGCTTTTTTTGTGTTAACCAATACGCCGGCGCCAAAGGAACCAACGGAGTCAGCGTTCTCTCCATCGAAAAAAGGAATTTCTATTTGTGTTATATGCTTAAACGGAGGCTTATCACCTGCAGGTATGCGAATGAGCGTGTTGCCGGTTTGTTTAAAGCCAAACACAGCCTGTCCGGGAATATTTTTTATGCGATAGCCGAAAATATAGATATCATTGTTCCTTTCCGTATTTGCGAATCCATCGCCGAGCCAGTAATATTCTCCCTTTTGGGTAGCAGGTGTATTGGGTACAAATACAGATGAAGGAAGATGATCTGCACTTTTATTCCAGTAAAAATGAAGTGCCATACTATCAGGTCTGCCCCCTGTTAACAACGCCACGCTGTTGTTGATCATGGTAAAGCCGGTTTCCAGCGAATCATTAATATCTCCCAGCAAGGTATCGCTAAACCATATCAATACACTATCCTTATTCCCGCCGGCTTCTTTCTCAAGCCCGCTTAAAGCAATTGAATATATACCATCGCCACCGAACCAACCGTGATTTCTTTTAAAAAGTGCTGTCCACTCCGGCGCGGGAACTGCTGTAAATTTCAGCACAGGCGAAACTTGTTCATCTTGTTTTGTTTGTGTAAAACAACCGCAATTTAAAATGCCTGTAAAAAAAATGGATAAACTGATAACAGGTGATCTTAGTATGCGCATTATTAATGATTGACATGTTATTTCACAAAGGTGAAACGATAGACGACAAGCGTGAAATGATAAATGATAAATGATAAACGAGAAATGACAAACGTCAGGCATGCACAATCTTTCACGTCTCCCGTCTCACCATTCACTCTTCTCTTTTCCCTATCCCTTCCTCCACATCTCCTGTATCTGCTCCAGTGTTTTTTCTTTGGTTTCGGGTACAACATTCCAGATAAAAATAAAGGCCATTACAGAGGTTATCATGTATATCCAAAATGTATAAGCGCTGCCTATTGATTCCAGCAGCATAGGAAAGGTTTGTGATACCACGTATACCGAAAGCCATAAAAAAAATATGGCTACGCCCATTGCCCTGCCCCTTATATGATTGGGAAAAATTTCTGCTACCACTACAAATGTGAGGGGCCCGAGAGAAATGGCGAAGAATGAAATATACAGTAGTATGCCCGCCAGCACCCAGTATCCCCCGGCAGCACCTGTATAAAAAGCTAACCCAACAATTGCCAGGCAAACCGCCATACCTGCCGAACCGATAAGCAGTAATTTTTTCCGACCGAGCCTGTCTACATATTTTATAGCAATAATGGTAAGCAGCAAATTAATAGCACCCACCCATACCGTTTGCATTAATGCAGAAGAGGAGCCACTTCCTGTGGCTTTGAATATTTCCGGCGCATAATACATAATTACATTAATGCCGGTGATCTGCGAAAAAACAGACAATACGATGCCTATAAATAAAGCCGTACGTAAACCGGGCTTTAGCAGGTCGGAAAAAGGCGCCTGCTTTTCTGTTAAGGACTGGCGGATGGAAATCATTTCTTTATCGGCATTTTCTATGCCATTTACTTTAGCAAGTATAGCATTGGCTTCGTTCCACCTGTTTTGTTTTGCCAGCCAGCGCGGACTTTCAGGGATCGGGAGCAGCAAAAAAATAAATACCAGAGAGGGAGCCAGTCCGGAGCCAAACATCCACCTCCAGCCGGAATCTACGTTCCAGGCATTATCGTGTAATCCTGCAATACCGGCATTTACAAAATAAATCAGCAGTATGCCGGTTACAATGCCCAACTGGTATATGGCAATGAGCCTGCCCCTGATATTGGCTGGCGCTATCTCTGAAATATACATGGGCGACAGGATAGAAGCAATACCAATGCCTATGCCACCAATGAAGCGAAAGAGAATGAAATATTCAATACCCGAGGGAATAAGTATACCAATGGATGAAACGGCAAAAGCAAAGCCAGATAGCAGCAGCACTTTTTTGCGGCCCAGTTTATCACTGAGGATACCCGCCAGCATAGCGCCAGCCATACAGCCTATCAGCGCGCAAGATGCCGCCCAGCCCGTCATAGCCGGGGAAAGATTGTATTTTTCCTGTATAAAGCCAATAGCGCCGGCAACCACTGCCGTATCATAGCCGAAAAGCAAGCCGCCAACAGCCGCTACAAAAGTGTACTGGTATACGTATTTTAAACTATAATTTTCCATACGCTAATTGCTGTGATCATTGCCGAGGTTTTCTGTATTTACAAATGCTTTTATTGTACAACAGGTTGTGCCCACACCATCGCCGTGTGGGCGAACAGTATATACACCAACAGCAGCCGGTACAATAAAAGTTTCTGCATAATGCACAATAAAAGGTTTAAAAGCGCCTTCCGGACTTTCTACAACCGCTTCTCTGCCCTCTACAAGGTTAAGTATATTCACAACGCCATTGGTATTGTGCTGAACATTTCCTGTAAACCAATGTCTTCTTGTTTCTATAAAAGAACCTTTGTGAAGTCCTGTTCTTTCTTCCATCCATCCGTCTCCTTCTGCCATCTTTTGTACCTGGTTGAGAATATTATTTTTGGTCCATTGTGTAGTGCGGTTCCATTGAATAGCCTGCTGACCGTGCTTTAATGAAATAGGACGTGGTTTTCCATCCATACCCATTCTTCCCCAATCCCACAGCTTAAATGTAAAAATGTAAGGCGTGGCGCTGATCTCAAGCACTACGCTGTTGGCGCCGGAACAATGCACTGTTCCGGCCGGTATCAATACATGATCGTGCTTGCGGATGGGCCATTTTTCAACATACTGATCTGCATCAAATTCATGGCCTTCTTCCTGGGCTTCTTCTAAGTCGCTCATCATCCGGGCAGGAACAATTCCGTCTTTGAGCCCGAGGTATACAAAAGAGTTCGGTTGCGCTTCTAAGAAATAGTAGCTCTCATCCTGCGTATAATCCATCCCGAAGTTTTCGCGGATATATTCCTTTAAGGGATGTACCTGTAGGCTGAGATTACCGCCCTGCATGGTATCCAGGAAATCAAACCGTATGGGGAATTCAGCGCCAAATGCTTCAAATACTTTAACGCCCAGCAGCTTTTGGGGCTGGCTGAAAACGAGGTTGATGGATGGGGTTTCAAATAAAATATGATCAAAGCGTATCAGTAAACTATTTTCTTCCGGTACACAATCGAAGCCCCATGCAAAATTTTTTTCAGTTCTTTCCAAATCGCATACCTCCTTCAGCCATTGCCCTCCCCATGGACCGGGATCAAAAAAAGGTACCACCCTGAAAGGTTGTTGTACGATTTCTTTCAAAGCATTTTGCAATGCTGATCCGGATACCATTTTAGGGTCGTCCGGGTGGGTTGTATCCAGCACATAATCTGCCGGGGGCAGCAATTCCTTTTTTAACCTGTCGCATACCCGCCAGTCAACAAAAAAAGCTCTTTTATACTGGTACGAAAAGGCATCGTTGGGGTTATTGGCTCCTATGTTACTGATTTCATTACGCCTGAAACGCAGTTGAATTTCCCAGCGCGGCATATCGGCATACAGGAGCAGGTGGGGCGTTTCATACACCAGGGAAGCCCCTGTTCCGTAAATGCACAGGATACCGCTCCTGTAGTTTTTAATTTCCGCTTTCAGTTGCGCTAACCGTTCAGGGTCAAAAAATTTTTTGATATCAAGCGGGGTAATGCGGCCGAAAACAGGATCGTCGGTAACATAGGGATATACCAGTTGTTCAATTTGTTCTCTGCAAAGCATGGCCTTTTGCACCGGAACAAACTGTATGGTATTACCGGTATGCTGTTTTAGCCGGTTAACCAGTTGTTCCGTTAAAACACCATGATAGCATTCGATAATAATTACACAGGGCGTATCTTTCTGCCGGCTGGCGCGATGCATGAGTTCGCCGGTGATCTCATCCCACCCGGCATATCCGCTATAGCCGTGTATGCTTACCTCAGGAAACTTTTCAAAATTGGAATTATACAATCTTTTTCTTTTAAAATGGATAATAAATATAAGCAGATCGCCGGACTAAAATGGATCAGTTCTTTTCTGAAAGCCGGTTGCCCGGCATACGAACGGCGGATCTTCAGGCAAAATAATACCGGATATTTAATGGAAAACAGTAGCTTTATGTTTGTATGTACATACATATCAAATGTAAATACTTTTTTAGTTATTCCCAATTTTTTTTATGAAGCAATATCTGAAATATTATACGCTTATGCTGCTGTGGCCATGCTGCTTGCCAGCCCAGGATGTGTTAAAGTATGCTGATCCCGATATAGGTACGGCGCACAGCCGCTGGTTCTTTTATACTCCCGCCGCCGCACCTTATGGAATGGCCAAGCTGGCGCCATCTACCAATGGGCATTATGGTAATGCATCGGGGTGGGAAGCCGTTGGATATGATACGAGGCAAAATTCTATTGAAGGATTTGTACATTTTCATGAATGGCAGGTGGGCGGCGTTAGCTTTATGCCCACTACCGGGGCATTAAAGGTAAAGCCCGGACTGCTCGAAGATCCATCCGGCGGCTACCGTTCATACTTTAAAAGAGCGCACCAGGTTGCTGAGCCGGGCTATTACAAAGTATTGCTCGATGATTATCATATTACCGCTGAGCTTACCGCCACAAAAAGGGTGGGGTTTCATCGGTATACTTTTCCTGAAAGTGCGGATGCGCATATTATACTGGATATTGGTAATAAGCAGGGCGAAAGCGGTGAGGTAACGGATGCAGGAATACAAATGGTTGATGATACTCATTTTGAAGGCTTTATAGCCACCTATCCCCAGTACCTCCGGCTATATGATCCGGAAGGGAAGGTTGTTATGTATTTTTACGGAGCGGTTAGCAGGAAGCCTGAAAGTGTTGGAGCGTTTACCGAAAAAAGTATCCGGGAAAATACCTTATCTGCCAGCGGAAAAGGAGCCGGGCTTTTTTTAAATTATCAAACCGCTGAAAAGGAAAGCATAGAAATTAAAGTGGGGCTTTCTTATACATCAACAGCTCATGCGAAAGAGAATTTAAACGCGGAGGCTGCCACACTTTCTTTTGATGCGGCCAAATTACAAACCCAGGCGCTTTGGCAGCGGGAGTTGGGTAAAATTTTAGTAGAAGGTGATGAGCAACACAAAAAAAAGTTTTATACCGGGCTGTTCCATGCATTATTGGGCAGGGGTATTGCCAGTGATGTAAATGGCGCCTACCCTATGCATAAGGGCCAGACCGGCCGGCTAAGCGCTGTTCGTGGAACCGGGAAACCGGAATTTATGAATACGGATGCAATATGGGGGGCTTTCTGGAATATTACCCAATTGTGGGCGCTCGCTTATCCCGAATGGTACAATAATTATGTGAATACGCAACTGCAGGTTTACAGGGATAAGGGATGGTTTGGAGATGGCATTGCCAATAGTGAATACGTGTCGGGCGTGGGAACCAATTTTGTTGGATTGGCCATTGCAGGAGCATACCAGGCCGGCATACGGAACTATGATGTGGCATTGGCTTATGAGGCTGTTAAGGCTAATGAACTGAACTGGCAAAACAGGAAGGCAGGATCGGGAAAGATGGATACCAAAGCATTTGTTGAACATGGGTTCGTTCCTTATCTTGAAAAAAATACAACAGATTCAACCGGCTCACATTTTGCTGCTTCACACACGCTTGAATACAGTTTTAGCGCTTTCGCTGCCGCTCAAATGGCCAAAGCACTGGGAAAGAAAAAAGATTACCAAACGCTTATTAGGTACGCGGATGGCTGGAAATCTATTTTTAATCCGCAGCATAAGCTGATGCAGCCTAAGAAAGCCGATGGCTCCTTTATTGATAACTTTAATCCGCTTGAAGCATGGAGAGGGTTCCAGGAAGGCAATGCCATACAGTATACTTTTTATGTTCCGCATAATCCTGCTGCATTGATCAGCGCTATAGGAGCGGAGCAATTCAATAAGCGGTTAGACAGCATTTTTCAATCCTCTCAAAAAGATGGCTTTGGCGGAGGAAAAAAAATAGACGCGTTTGCCGGTATACAATCTTTGTACAATCACGGCAACCAACCCTGTTTGCATATTAGCTGGCTTTTTAATTATTCGGGTAAGCCCTGGTTAACCCAAAAATGGACAAGACAGATATGTAAGGAGTTTTATGGCACAGAACCCATTCATGGTTATGGCTACGGACAGGATGAGGATCAGGGGCAATTAGGAGCCTGGTATGTATTAGCTTCCCTGGGATTGTTTGACGTAAAAGGATTTACAGATGCAAAACCTGTTATAGCATTTGGCAGCCCTTTATTTAACAAAGCCACCATCACATTAGGTAATAAAAGAACACTTATCATTGAAACGAAGAATAATTCAGATGAAAACATATACATACAATCGGCGCAGTTCAATAACAAGCCATTGAATAATTGCTGGTTGTACAGGGATGAGCTGATGAAAGGCGGTAAGCTGGTTTTTACAATGGGAAACACTCCCAATACGGCATGGGGCACGCAGGCACTGCCTCCGTCGGCGCAATAACAGGTGAACCTGATTGTTAGGAATTTGGATAAAAATTCCTTATCATTTTACTTTTGATGTATACGGGCCAAACACATCCTTTACCGGCATATCTTCCCGGCTGTCGTCTAATATGATCACGTAATATTCCCTGCCTCCCGGCAATACCCGCACTACAATATGCCCCTGCAGGCTTTTGTAAGACCGGTCAACCGCTGTGCCTATTACATACCTGTTGGCGTCAAGCATATTGGTGGTAAACAGGTCCCGCGGGCCTTCATACAAATAGGGCGTGGTTAAACGACGCAGCACTTCTTCTCCCGGGTGATCGGACGACCAGGATTGCTGGATCCATACCCTGGGCTTAAAGGTTTTAACCTGGAACTCGTTTACCGCATCGCGGTTGCCATGATGATCTAATGTGGCAATATCTACTTCTCCCACGGCTTTGGCAACCGGGGTTTCCACGTCTTTCCACCATTCATCGCCATAAGATACAATGCCGCCACAATCGCCGCCGGAATAATAGGTAAACGGCCCGTAGTGTAATGTTAATACGAGGCTCAGCCCGTTTTCACTTGGCCAACTGCGGGGATTGCCGGTATCAATGGCCGGGAAAAAGGAAACAACGCTGCTGTCTTTACCTGTCCATATCTGCCCGTTGGCTTTTACGTTCTGCACATAAAAAGATGGATATTGCCGGGGATGGTATTTCATTTGTATCTGGCTCCTGCTGCCGGCTTTAAGCTGTGCTGCTTTCATTCCCTTTTGCTGCTGTGCGGCAATAAAATCAAAATAATTCTGCATCGTTTTACCAAAATTAATTTCGCCGCTGAACCTGTCTTTATACTTTTTTATATCGTACGGGTAATTGTAGTCGGGGTATCCCCTGTCTAACAAACAATGTACAGGAATAAGCTCCCCAACACCTGTAATGCCGCTCAGGCTGTATTTTCCGGTTGCCGACTGTTTTGCGCCGGGATACCAGCTTCCAAAGTGATCATCATGAAAATGGGAGATAGCGGCATAGTCAATTACTGTTTTATCTTTTAACGGCGATACCTTCTTAATATATTCCGCAATCCATTCATACGCTCTTTTGCTGTAATTGGGCCGCATAGCGGCGTTGCGGGGCGTAAAGGCGCGGTAACCTGTTGGGTTCATTTCTCCTGCGTCAAAAAGCAGGGTAGTGCCATCGGGAAAAATATAAAATGCGGCATCACCCCATCCGGTATTAATATGATGCAGATCGAGATAGCCTTCTTTCCAGGCAGGCAACGGCTGACCTGGTGTGGCAATTTGCGCAAATGAAGGGAGCAATATACCGGTTAATATAGCCAAAAATGCGGCATGCCTTAACATGTTATGTGCTTGCATGATGTTGAATTGATAGTGCCGAAAATACAACTAAGCCATGCTATTTGCAAAAGTTAAAAGAAGAATTAAAAATGATATAACTGCTTTGACGTTAGCATTGCAGGGTGATAGGCAATGCTGTCCAGCTATTTCCAGGTTTCAAAAACTTATAGTAGATTTGAGTTCAAACATATTGATCAATGACAAGAAAAGCCATTATAGAGCGAACGATAAAAGCAATAAACACACTTCCGGACGATAAGGCTCAAGAAATATCAGATTTTGCAGACTTTAATTATGAAACAATATGAAGAACATCTTTTAACAAAGGGTATTCAAAAACTGGCCGGAAAAGGCCGGATATTTGACTTTTTAAACCACGAAGAAGAATTATACACAATTCAAGATTTAAAAGAAACCTACAATGGCTAAAGGAGACATTGTATTAATTTCTTTTCCTTGATAAAAAATTGAAAATCCTGTTCAAACTCTCTTAGAAAAGTACATGCCTATGTGATAGAGGTATAGCCCTGTGTTCACTATGATTTATGTAATATTGTCCTGTTAAACCAGTTAATTTGCTGATGCCTGCTACCGGAACATTATTTGTCGCGTTTTGTATGCTAATATCTTCTGTGCTGCAGGCACAACAAAAAGCTGCTGTTGTTTCCGGTAAAGTGGTAGATGCAGCGGAAAGGCCATTAGCTAAAGTAACGGTCACTGTCTCTGGCAGTCAAACAGGGGTATTAACCTCCGATTCGGGTAGCTTCTCTGTAAAAGTACCTGCAGAAAAGGCCATAGCGCTTACCTTTTCCTTCACCGGTTTTCATACCGTTCAGCGTAGTTTTTATCTCAGCGAAAATGAACAGGAAAAAGTTGTAATTCGTTTGGAAAGCAATTCCAAAGTGCTGCAGGAAGTAATTGTGAAAGATGAGAGCGGAAGAACGGAAACCGGGCTCCTACGCCTTAACCCAAAGCATGCGCTCACTATCCCTTCTGCTACCGGCGGTGTGGAAAGCCTGATCAAAATATTTGTAGGAAGCAATAATGAGCTTACATCGCAGTATACAGTGAGGGGAGGTAATTATGATGAAAACCTGGTGTATGTAAATGACTTTGAAATTTTCAGGCCTTACTTAGTACGCAGCGGCCAGCAGGAAGGGCTAAGCTTTATAAACCCTGAACTTACCGGTGGCCTCAGCTTTTACAATGGCGGCTTCCAGGCAAAGTATGGCGACAAGATGAGCAGCGTGCTCGATATTCAGTATAAAAAGCCCAAAAGCTTTGCGGGCTCTGCCTATATCGGTTTATTAGAACAGGGCTTTCATGTGGAGGGTGTTTCCCGGAATGAAAAGTTCACTTACTTAGCAGGGGTACGCAACCGGTCGAACAGGAACCTGCTGGGCACACAGGAAACAAAAGGTAATTATATCCCTTCCTCATCCGATATTCAGGCTTTGTTTACTTACCGGATAAACAGTAAATGGCAATTAGAATTACTGGGCAATTTGTCGGGCACAAAATTCGCGCTCCTGCCTGAAGAAGCGAAACTTACTTCATCTGTTCTTTCCCCTTTATTTAGCGCTAATCTTGGGCTTGATATTTATTTTGACGGAAAGGAGCAGGACAGGTACCTGACCAATATGCTAGGGCTAAGCGTGGTACGGCAGGTGAATAAAAAATTGAAATTGAAATGGATGCTGAGCCGGTTTGAAAACAGGGAGCAGGAAGCCTACGATATTACCGGCGCGTATTTATTTGGCGAAAGAAGTTTTGATAAGTCACAACCCGATTTTGGATCCATTATTAACCCGCTGGGTGCAGGGGTATTTATCAACCATGCCAGGAACACATTAGCTATTGAAAACTGGAATATATCTCATAAAGGCGGATGGGACAATAAAAAACATTTTGTTCAATGGGGGGTAAGTGCAGAAAAAACACTGATCACTGACCGGTTGAGCGAATGGGAAGCACAGGATTCCGCAGGCTATAACCTCCCTTACCAGGCTGTGCAGTTGCAATTGTATACCGTAAGAAAATCAGCAACCGATCTTGATGTGAATAAGCTTTCGGGTTATATACAGGATAATATATCATTTGGCACCGCATCGCATATTACGGTGCAGGGCGGCATACGGTTTAATTATAATGAGCTGAATAAGGAGTTCCTGTTGTCGCCGCGATTACAAATGTCGTGGATGCCCGACAGCGGTAAAGACTGGGTGTTAAGGCTGGCGGCAGGTGCTTATGATCAGCCGCCGTTTTACAGGGAGCTGAGGAGATACGATGGCGCTGTAAATACTGCGGTAAAAGCGCAACGAAGCTGGCAGGTAATAGCAGGCGCCGACCATAATTTTAAATTATGGGAACGCCCTTCACGAATGACAATAGAAACTTATTATAAACATTTAAATCATATTGATCCGTATGATATAGATAATGTACGGATCCGTTATTTTGGCGATAACAGCGCTAAAGCGTATGCAACGGGCATTGAGCTGCGCCTGTTCAGTGAGCTGGTTAAAGACGCGGAAAGCTGGGTAAGTATAGGACTAATGCGCAGCATGGAAAAGATAAGCGACTTTTACTATTACCGGTATAAAAACGCGGGCGGTGAGTTGATAACCGCGCAAACCAATGACCAGGTAATTGCCGACAGCGTTCGTTTTGATAAAGGATGGATGCGGCGTCCCACAGACCGGCTGGTCACTTTTGGGATGTTCTTCCAGGATTATTTAAGCACCAACAAGAATTTTAAGGTGCATTTAAATATGATTTACGGAAGCAATATGCCTTATAATATCCCCGGAAGTGTGCGCTACCGGAACGGGTTAATTATTGATCCGTATATACGGGTTGATATTGGTTTTAGCGCTTTGTTATTAAGCAGCGACAAAAGTAACCGCAGAAGTCATAATCCTTTCCGGAAATTCGATAATATATGGGCAAGCCTTGAAGTATTTAACCTCCTCGACCGCGACAATACCATATCCTACATGCTGATCAAAGATTTTTCCAATGCGGTATATGCTATCCCTAACCGGTTAACGCCAAGATTATTCAATTTTAAAGTGCTGGCAAGGTTTTAGATAAGTATTCACATTTGTGTATAAGTAATTTTGTATTTTATATACCGCTAATCCTTAAATTTGGACATAATGGAAAAGGGTAGTCTGTAATTTTTGAACGACTATTTGTGAAAAATAAAAAGAACTGAATTGACAGAAACAATCATTAACCTGGAAACCGTTAACCCTATTGAATTTTTTGGCGTTAACAATGGCAAGCTTGATCTTCTTAAAAAGAAATTTCCCCTTTTAAAAATTCTCAGCCGCGGTACACAAATTAAGCTCAGCGGCGCCCCCGAACAAATTGAATCGGCAAAGGAAAAGATCGTATTGCTTATTCAGTATCTTGAACGCAACGGGCATGTAAGTGAAAATTATTTTGAGCAGATGCTGGGTGGCGACGATGCGGAAACCGTAGATCATTTTGTAGAGCGCAACAGTAATGATATACTGGTGTTTGGTCCTAATGGTAAAAGTGTAAGAGCCAGAACGCCAAATCAGAAGCGGATGGTAACGGCGGCAGATAAAAATGATATTGTATTTGCTATTGGTCCTGCCGGAACAGGCAAAACATATACCGCTGTAGCATTGGCGGTTAGGGCTTTGAAGAATAAATCGGTGAAGAAGATCATTCTTACCCGGCCGGCTGTGGAAGCCGGGGAAAGCCTGGGCTTTTTGCCCGGTGATCTGAAAGAAAAAATTGATCCTTATCTCCGCCCCTTATACGATGCGTTAGACGATATGATACCTGCCGATAAGCTGGGGTATTATATGAGCACCCGGGTAATTGAAATAGCGCCGTTAGCCTATATGCGCGGACGTACATTAGATAACGCTTTTATTATTTTGGATGAGGCGCAGAATGCTACCGACCTGCAGATCAAAATGTTTTTAACGCGTATAGGCGCCAACGCAAAGGCTATTATTACGGGAGATATTACACAGGTAGATCTTCCCAAGCACCAGCGCAGCGGGCTGGAGAAAGCTACCCGCATATTAAAGGGTATTGAGGGCATTACGCATATTGAGCTGGATGAAGATGATGTAGTGCGCCACCGCCTGGTTAAGGCCATCATCAGGGCATACGACAGGGATCATGAACGCCTGCAAAATTTGAATAAGGAGCGTGATGACAATAGCCGGTCTTAAAAATAATTCAGCTTTGTTTTAGGCGTTAAAGTAAGCAGGGTTTCATATATGAGCCTGATCGTATTTTCTATATCATCTTTGTGTAACATTTCTACTGTAGTATGCATATAGCGCAGCGGTATGGAAATAAGCACCGAAGGACAGCCATCATTGGCGTATGCAAATGATTCGGTATCTGTGCCGGTGCTGCGGCTTACCGCACGCAACTGAACAGGTATTTTTTTGTTTTCCGCCACCTTTTGCACCACCTCTAATAATTTGTTGTGAACCGCGGGACCATAAGCAAGAGAGGGTCCCTTTCCGCAAGCCACATCTCCCTCAATCATTTTATTGATCATAGGCGTAGTAGTGTCGTGCGTTACATCCGTAATAACCGCCACGTTGGGTTTTATCCTGCGGGCTATCATTTCCGCACCCCTTAATCCAATCTCTTCCTGTACGGCATTTACAATATATAAACCGAAGGGAATTTTTTTCCTGTTCTCTTTCAGCAGGCGGGCCACTTCGGCAATCATAAAGCCGCCTATACGGTTATCCATAGCTCTGCCAATGTAATAGCCATAAGCCAGCTCATCAAAGCCCTCTTCGTAAGTAGCTACAGCGCCAATGTGAATACCTAAAGCTTCTACTTCTTTTTTACTCCTGGCGCCGCAATCCAGGAAAAGATTATCCACCCTGGGCTGTGTTTCTTTTTCGCCTCCGCCCATACGGGTATGTATAGCCGGCCATCCAAACACGGCTTTTACCCATCCTTTTTTTCCCTGGATGATAACCCTTTTTCCCGGGGCGATCTGGTGATCCACGCCGCCATTGCGTTTCAGGTAAATCAGCCCGTCGCTGGTAATATAATTTACAAACCAACTGATCTCGTCTGCATGCGCTTCTATCACCACTTTAAATTTTTCATCAGGGTTAATTACGCCCACCGCTGTACCGTAAGGATCAACAAAGTGGGTATCAATATAAGGCTTAATATAGTTGAGCCATAGCTTTTGTCCGCTGCTTTCAAAGCCGGTGGGCGAGGCATTGTTTAAATAGTTTTTTAGAAAAAGAAAGGAATTGTCGTTTACTATAGCTTTTTGCTTTGTCTTTGTAGTTTTTGCCATCATCAATTAAAATTAGTTTCAAAAATAGTTAAATCCTGAACAACATAGTTAAAAGCGAAGAAAACATCATTAACCCGTCGAGCACAAAATAATACAGGTAATCATTGAAATGTTTCCTGGCATAATTATATAGGCCGAGTACGATACCGCCTGGTATCAGCAGCAGGATAATGGTAAAGATAGAGAAGGATGTTCCATATAATGCCACCGTGCTTACCGCGAACAGCAACAGGGAGATCAGGAACACCAGCAATATGTTTTTTTCACTCATCCAGGTAATCATACTTTTAACACCCTGTGCCCGGTCTGCATCCCTGTCGCGGTAGTCGAATAAAACACAGATAGCGTATATCAGGCAAAAACGGCTGATGCAAAATAGGGTATGCGCCGTTGTCCAGCCGGCATCGGCCACCAGCACAGGCAATGCCGTAGTAACATACATCCATACAAAAGTGAGGAAAAGGGTTTTTCCTATGGCTATTTTGGAAAGCAGCGAAAAATATTTATGCGGAATTTTTGGCGCACTATATAAAAAAGTAGCCCAAACGCCAATGCTTATCGGCAGCCAGTGATCCCTCAGTTGCCATGCAAAATAAAGTGAAAGCAGCAGTGTAGCGATATAAATGCAAAGCAGCAGCCTGCGGTAATGATGGTTCCATGCAATGCGGGGAGAAGATGAAAGCACATGAGGTGTAAGGTACCAGTGAAAATTATAGCTGCATAAAGTGGCAAAAAAAACAAACAGGTAAAAAACAGTGCTGTTGTACGACAGAGCGAACAATTGATTGGTTTGTACAACCATCAGCACAGCACAGAAAGAGATATACAGGTTGGTATTGATGAAAAAACGAAACAGCGTGCGCACATTTACGGCATTTGCAGGCAAGTTATTGTTTTAAAATAGTGAGGGGTTCCAGCACAAGGGTATCGCTGTGGTTACCGGCAAGATCCGTGAGCCAGAACTTAAAAATGGCTTCTTCGGATTTTTGGGATTCGTCACACCTTTTGTCACCTGCGTATTGTGTTGGAGTTAACGTAATCACTATCTCTCCTTTTTGATTAGCCGAAGGAGGTAAATCATCCGCTATTCTAAAAAAGGTAGTATCCAGAAATGATGGGTCAAGTCCCGGATTAAAACAGGGAGATAAGGAAGATAACTTCTCAATGCAAACCGGCACATCCGACAGGTCGCCCTGTGCATCCGTATATTCAAAAGTAAATGTCAAAGTAGAACCGGCGGGGACAACAGGGCCGGGACTTACCGATTTAAATTTAAGTATAGGTTTGTCGCTAAACTTATCTTTGCCGCAGGAAGCTGTAAAAAAGATGATAAAGCATATTGCAAAACTTATTCTCATATACCTGTTCATTAAAACAAATGTAAATATTCCCTTTGAATAAACCCTCTCCATATACCGATACCGCCAAACGAATATTTGATTTTAACATTTCAGACTTCGACAGCCTGGCTATTGATATCTTCCGTTTCCAGTATAAAAATAACGGCATTTACCGGCAGTTTGCAGATGCACTGGGGGTTCATTCCGGGCAGGTTGAAGCGCCCGTGCAGATACCCTTTCTCCCGGTCAGCTTTTTTAAAACCCATCGTGTTCAATCCACCACGTTTGAACCTCAGATGACCTTTGAGAGCAGCGGAACAACCCAAACCATCAATAGCAAACATTATGTAAAAGATATTACTTTATATACGGAGAGTTTTTTAAAAGGGTTTGCGCAATTTTATGGTGATACTGAAGACTGGTGTATCATCGGCTTACTGCCTTCTTACTTAGAACGGCAAAATTCGTCGCTGGTTATGATGGTAGAGGAACTGATCAGGCAAAGCAAACATAATAAAAGTGGCTTTTATTTATATGAATACGACCAGTTGGCTGATCATTTACAGCAATTAGAGCAGCAGCAGCAAAAAACCCTGTTGATCGGTGTAACATTTGCATTGCTCGATTTTGCGGAAGCATATCCTATGCCGCTAAAGCATACTATAGTAATGGAAACCGGGGGTATGAAGGGCCGCAAAACGGAAATGACCAGGCAGGAGGTGCATGAACTGTTAAAAACGGCGTTTCAGTTGCCTTGTATCCATTCAGAATATGGGATGACTGAGCTATTGTCGCAATCTTATTCTAATGGAGATGGCATATTCCGCTCTCCCCAATGGATGAAAGTGTTGATCCGGAATGAAGACGATCCGTTGGAAATACTAAGCCCATCAGGCAAAGGAACAAACGGCGTAGTGAATATAATTGACCTTGCCAATATCTATTCCTGTTCTTTTATTGCTACAGATGACGCAGGAAAACTATATCCCGACGGCAGCTTTGAAATACTGGGGCGTATAGATAATAGTGATATCAGGGGGTGCAGTTTGATGGTAGTTTGAATAATGTGGAAATGTGTGAATTTGAAAATGGAAGCAGTGAAGGAGCGTCAGACCGCGCAGTAGGCTGGAGTGGAAAAATGGATGAGGTGTCAGTGTTGAATAGAAAATAGTGGCACAATGAATGATAGGATGAATGCTCCTCCTATAGCTCAAAACTGACAGTTCACAGCCTCTTTTGGATTTTCCGTTTTTATTACAAAAAAGGAGGATTACATGCAGTAAACGATCCTGTATTCACTTCGAACTTCGATTTTTAGATTTCGGATTTATTTGATTTTTGTTATTTGGTTCTTTGTATTCCATTCGGATTTCGAAATTGAATATTCGGGCTTTATTTATGATTTGGTTCTTCTTTCAATATCCAACATCCATCAGCCCGGTACACTCAACTGTTCTTTTTTCGTAATTGCTTTGTATGGCCAGCTCAATAATGCGGATGATATTATAACCATGTTCCGGCTTTTCTTTTACCGGTTGCCCGTTTACTATGCTTTCATACAATGCATTATAATAATCCGCATAACTGCCTTTAAGCGAAGGATATTTTTCCTTTATTATTTTGCCATCTTTTTCAGTATGGAGCAGTCCGAACATTGCTTCCGGCTCCTGCCCCCAGTCTTCACCAACAGGCAGTTCCCCCGCTCTGAGCCTGGCTTCCTGCGGATCTTCTCCGTATTTAATAAATGAGCCCAAAGTGCCCTGTATCATATACCGGGGGCCGGGTTCCCTTACCAGCATACCCGCATGAAGGATCACTTTGGTAAAGCTGTAGTTGAGCCAAAGGATAAAATAATCATCCACTTTTGCATGCGGGCGCTGCATCCGTATATCGGCGGTAACGGAAACCGGCATACCAAAGAAATACAGTGCCTGATCAATGATGTGTGCGCCAAGGTCGTACAGGATACCACTCCCGGGCAATGGCGCTTCTCTCCATGCTGTTGGGCGTGCCTCCATGCGGTAACGATCGTAATGCGCTTCAAATTCATGTATATCACCCAGCAGTTTTTTGTCTAAAATGGCTTTCATGGTACGAAAATCGCTCACATACCTTCGGTTTTGGTATACGCTCAGCACTTTTCCTGAACCTGCAGCTATATTTACCAGTTGCCTGGCTTCTTCAGTGGTATTGGTAAATGGCTTTTCCAGCACTACATGCTTACCGGTTTCCAGCGCTTTTTTTGCATAGGGGAAATGGGTATCGTTGGGTGTGGTAATTACCACCAGGTCAATACCAGGATCTGCCGCCAGTTCATCTATATCTCTTGCTATTTTTACGGAGGGATATTTTTCATGTGCTTCATTACCCTTCCTTTGCAATATGCTTACCAGCTCATATTTATCAGCCAGCGCATCAATAAAAGGAAGATGAAATACTTTGGCGGAAATGCCGAATCCAACTACGCCCACGCGTATTTTTTTTTGAACCATAGGATACCTGTTTATATTTTTTGTTTTACAAAGCCGAGTGACAGCTCTAATTGCTGTTCCGGGGTGATATTGGAATTATCGAGCACTACCGCGTCTTCCGCTTTTCGCAAAGGGCTTATTGCGCGGTGCGAATCAATATAATCCCGCATCTCGAGGTTGTTTTTTACTTCTTCAATAGTAATATTGGGGTTTTGGGCGTACAGCTCCCGGAACCGCCTTTCCACCCGTATGGCATTATCAGCGGTCATAAATATTTTTAGCTCCGCTTCAGGAAAAACAACTGTGCCAATATCCCTGCCGTCCATTACTATGCCTTTTTTTTCTCCCATTTTTCTTTGCTGTGCCACGGCAAATGTTCTCACTGCTTTAATGGTTGCCACTTCACTCACTTTTTCTGCTATGATCAGATCGCGGATAACATATTCTACGTTTTCCCCGTTAAGGTATATTTCCGTTTCCCCGCTTTTTTCATTAGGCCGGAAGTCAAGCTCAATATTTTTAAGCGCCTCGTTAACCTGTTTTTCTTTTGTCCAGTCTATCATGTTCCGCAAAAAAAACAAGGTAATGGCGCGATACATGGCGCCGCTGTCTATATACACGTAATGAAGCGCTTTGGCCAGTTGCCTGGCCAACGTGCTTTTTCCGCAGGAAGACCACCCGTCTATGGTAATAATAATTTTTTTCATCATTAAAGCAGTGCAAATTATATATACTGCATGAAAAAGAAGAATGGAAAAGAGAGTTTTTCGGTATTGCATAAAAAAATGCCAACCTCTGCAGGCTGGCATTTTCTTGTTTTTATGATGTTATTAAGCTTCTGATTTCTCCTTCTTACTCCCTTCTTTTAAGGTAAATTTCAGTAATGATTTTTCCTTGTCCAGATCGGCAATCAGTATATCACCCGCTTTTACATTTGTATTGAGTATTTCTTCCGCCAGGGGATCTTCAAGGTATTTTTGAATAGCCCGGTGCAGCGGACGTGCGCCAAACTGCTGGTCGTACCCTTTTTCCGCTATGAAATTTTTAGCGTCTTCGGTAAGTTCTAATGAAAATCCGAGCGAGCTTAAACGTTTCATAACACCCTTCATTAAAATATCAATGATCTGGAAGATGTTTTCTTTGCTGAGCGAATTAAAGATCATCACATCATCTATCCTGTTCAAAAATTCAGGACTGAATGTACGTTTCAGCGCTTTTTCAATAACGGCTTTATTATTTTCATCCGAGCTTAGCTGGCGTGCCGCTGTGGCAAAGCCAACGCCTTCTCCAAAATCCTTCAACTGGCGTACGCCAATATTGGAAGTCATGATGATCAGTGAATTCTTAAAATCTACTTTCCTGCCCAGCCCGTCCGTTAACTGCCCGTCATCTAATACCTGCAATAAAATATTATATATATCGGGATGCGCTTTTTCAATTTCATCTAACAACACTACCGAATAAGGCTTGCGGCGTACTTTTTCCGTTAACTGCCCGCCTTCTTCATAGCCTACATATCCGGGAGGCGCGCCAATTAAACGGCTTACGGTAAATTTCTCCATGTACTCACTCATGTCAATACGGATCAGCGCATCGTCAGAGTCGAACATGTACCTTGCCAGCGCACGTGCGAGTTCTGTTTTACCTACGCCGGTAGGGCCGAGGAAAATAAACGTGCCTATGGGTTTCTTAGGATCTTTTAAGCCTACCCGGTTACGCTGTATGGCTTTTACTATTTTTTGAATTGCTTCGTCCTGTCCTACCACTGCTCCTGCCAGGTCTTCTGCCATGCGGCGCAGCTTGTCTGTTTCTGCCTGTACCATTCTTTTTACGGGAATGCCGGTCATCATACTCACCACTTCTGCTATGGCTTCCTCATCTATCGGGTAACGCCTGTGCTTACTTTCTTCTTCCCAGTGGGCCTTTGCTTTTTCCAGGTCTTCCTGCAACCTTTTTTCGTTATCACGCAGTGATGCAGCTTCCTCAAAGCGCTGACTTTTTACTACTTTGTTCTTTTCCTGCTTAATGTCTTCTATCTTTTTTTCCAGCTCTACTATTTCGTTGGGAACATTAATATTCTTCAGGTGTACTCTTGCTCCTACTTCATCCATAACGTCAATGGCCTTATCGGGCAATAGCCTGTCGGTAACGTAGCGGTCGCTCAGTTTTACACAGGCGTCAATAGCATCTTCTGCATACGTTACGTTATGAAAGTCTTCGTATTTTGATTTAATGTTCTGCAGTATCTGTATGGTTTCCTCCACGCTTGGCGGCTCTACCAGCACTTTCTGGAACCGGCGGTCTAAGGCGCCGTCTTTTTCAATATACATGCGGTATTCATCGAGCGTTGAAGCGCCAATGCACTGCAGTTCGCCACGTGCTAAGGCGGGTTTAAATATGTTGGAAGCGTCTAAGGAGCCACTGGCTCCGCCTGCTCCAACTATAGTATGAATTTCATCAATGAAGAGAATAACATCCCTGTTCTTCTCCAGCTCATTCATGATGGCCTTCATTCTTTCCTCAAACTGGCCGCGGTATTTGGTGCCTGCCACTAATGCAGCCAGGTCGAGCGAAACCACGCGTTTATCAAACAATACCCTGGAAACTTTTCTTTGCACAATGCGCAAAGCCAGTCCCTCCACGATAGCGGTTTTACCAACACCGGGCTCACCAATAAGAATAGGATTGTTCTTTTTGCGGCGCGACAGTATCTGCGATACCCTTTCTATTTCTTCCTCACGGCCAACGATAGGGTCTAAAGTACCCATTTCCGCAAGCCGGGTAATATCGCGGCCGAAATTATCCAGTACAGGCGTTTTGCTTTTGGTATTTGCCGCCTGTGCTTTCGACTTTTGCTGGTAACTTTTCTTTTCATCATCAAAATCATCATCAGCATCATCGGTATATTCGCTGCGCACGTCATTGCTTTTGACCATACCCAGCTCATTTCTGAAAAGGTCGTAGTCCACGTCAAACTGATTTAAAATTTGTGTAGCAATATTTTCTTTGTTCTTCAAAATAGAAAGCATCAGGTGTTCCGTTTCCACGGTAGGGCTTTTCAGCGCCTTTGCTTCCAGTACGGTAACCCGGATTACTTTCTCGGCTTGCTTGGTGAGGGGCAAGCTGTTAATATTGGCAATATTTTTTCCTGTTTTATCTTTTACTGCCAACTCTACTTCTTTACGCAGCTCATAGAGGTCAACGTTAAGATTCTTGAGTATCTTCACCGCCATATTTTCCCCTTCCCTGATCAACCCCAGCAACAGATGCTCTGTTCCAATGAAATCATTTCCCAGCCTCAGTGCTTCTTCCCTGCTGAATGAGATAATTTCTTTTACCTGGGTAGAAAAATTATTATCCATGTAATAGAATTTAATAGTGATCGATACAATAATAACTAATAATTTTGACTTCTAATGATTAATAGAACATTGCAGGTGTGTGAATTATTGTGTTAGAGGGCGTTACGGCATATTTATTGTCTTCCAGAACTGGAATGTATGCATTCGATAAAACACACTTTTACATATTCAGATAAAGCATTGAAAAGCGGTAAACTTTACCTGTAAAAATCAATCTATCAAAAGAACTCAATAATGAACTTCAAAATAGATACCAAGGAAAAATTTCATGTCATATCGCTTAATGAATCTCAATTCTCTGCTAATATGACAGATAAACTACGTGAATTGTTTATTGAAGTTACACAAAATGATGTTAAACATATCATTCTGAATTTGAAAGCCGTTCAAAATGTAGAATTACCGGCGGCCGAATTTCTTTTAAGGCAGCAGCAGCAGTTCTATAATGCCGGTCAGTCGTTTGTAATATGTGAAATACAGCCCCCGGTAAAGGAAATGCTTAAGAAGGAGGATTGGTTTGATTTACTCAATATAACCCCAACTGAAAGCGAAGCATGGGATATTGTGCAAATGGAAGAGGTGGAAAGAGAGCTGCTGGGAGGCGAAGAAAGCTGATGGTGTTTTTCCGGGGTGCTTATGCCGGTTTGATATGTAAAAAATAAATATCCAAATGCTGCATGCGGATTATTCTATATCCATGCCTTTCGCTCCTACATATCGTCTCCATTTTTCGATGACGGATTGCATATCGGCGGGTATTTCACTGTCGAAAAGCATTTGCTTTCCTGAAGCGGGATGAATGAATCCTAATGTTTTAGCATGCAGGGCATGGCGCGGGCAAAGCGCGAAACAATTTTCAACGAACTGCCTGTATTTGGTGAAAACCGTTCCTTTAACAATTTTATCGCCTCCGTAAGTTTCATCGTTAAATAAAGGGTGACCTATGTATTTCATGTGTACCCTGATCTGGTGGGTTCGCCCGGTTTCTAGGCGGCATTCAATAAGACTTACGTAGCCGAAGCGCTCCAGTACCCTGTAATGAGTGATGGCTTCTTTGCCATATTCGCCTTCCGGAAATACATCCATCATTTTGCGGTGGCGCTGGTGACGTCCTACATGAACGGCAACCGTTCCGCTGTCGTCTGTAAAATCACCCCACACCAGGGCAATATACCGTCTGTGCACGGTATGTTCGGCAAACTGGCCGGCCAGGCGCATGGAAGCGGTTTCATTTTTAGCCAGTACAAGTAATCCCGTGGTGTTTTTATCTATACGGTGTACCAACCCAAAGCGGGGAAGCTCGGATTCGGAAAGTGCCGGTTGTTGCTGCTGCAGATACCAGGATATGCCGTTCACTATTGTTCCGGTGTAATTACCCGAACCGGGATGCACCACCATGCCGGCTGGTTTATGGAGAATGATGATATCCTCGTCTTCATACCTGATATCGAGCGGAAGCTGTTCCGGGATGATTTCCGTTAGTTCCGGAGCCGTATCTGCATACATAATTATATGATCTCCAGGGCGCACCTTGTAATTGGACTTTACCGGCTGGCTATTCACCAGCACAAACCCCTTTTCAATGCCCTGCTGCAATTTGCTTCGGGTACCGCCTTCCATCCGGCTAATGAGGAATTTATCTATACGGATGGGTTCCTGCCCTTTGTCTACGGTAAAAGCCATCCGCTCATAGCGCGATTCGCCGTTATCGCCGTCTTCCGGTCCATTTTCCCATTCCGCTTCTTTTTGCATTACCTGCTTATTTTTCGCAAAGATAACAGTTGGCAGGTACTAAGCGCTATCGCGGGTTTTGTAATGTGGAAATAGCGGAGATGGCGCCCGGAAGCCTGTTTTATTGCCTGCGCATCAGGTCAAGGAATTTCCTGTCTAATTTATACCCGTACCAGTCTTCATAGGCTATATCCGTTCGCCCGGAGTTGAGCACACCAAAATCGCCTGCAAAGTTCCAAACCGCAAAGCCGATATTGCCCGCTTTAAGAATGCTTAGCACATCGGTGAACCATGCCATGAACACATCGTGTGGTGTTTTGTTCCAGCAGCCACATTCACCGCAATGCACGCCTACGCCCTGCTGTATGATACCGGTCCAGGGTTTATAATAGTTTTCGAGCATGGCTTTGTTAAACTGTTTTCCGCCTACTTCTCCCGGCCATTTGGGCTCGGGGAGATTATTAATGTCTTTATTGGCCCAGGGCGCTTTGTAATGAGAGATGGCGCCCGGAAAATACCCCCTGCAGCTTTGCCCGATATTAAGGTCTTTAATTTCCGGGATAGGTGTATTCCCTACATTGTTGCCATCGGCAATAACAAGGTGCCCGGGATTTTCTTTGCGGATGGCTTCCGCAGCGCCTTTGGCTACTTTCCGGTAAACATCGCCGGGCACGGGCCCCGACCGGGAGTGCTGGTCATTCATGTCTTCCCGCATACTGGGCTCATTTACCAGGTCGAAACTTATTTTTTGGGATGATATGTTCTTATATTTCTTAGCCCACATATTCCAGTGAAAATAAAAAGCTTCCTGCGCCGCTTCATCCTTCCATAAATTATAGGGCTCGTGAAACCCCGCATTAATACAATACCCCGGCGCCCGGTGAAGGTTAAGACTTACGTGCATGCCGTAAGTATGCGCCATAGCTACCAGCGCGTCTATCCTGTCAACCGCTTCGTTACTGATCCTGTACACTTCCTCCGGCGTAATATTCCGGGAGCGGTCTATATCAAGGTAATGGGGATAAGCGATAGGTAAACGAACAAAATCAAACCCCCAGTCGCGCATCCATTTAAAATGCTCTTCCGTAGTGGGATTGCGGGATGGCCGGGGCCCGGGAGAAAAGAAATCAAGCAAATTAAATCCTTTCCAGCGCGGCAGCTTATTTACTGCTGTAAGCTCCTGCAATGAAGCAAGCGCTTTTAGTTGTGAAAGCGCCAGTCCGGCAGTAATAACCCCGGTATGTTGTATAAAATGCTTACGGTTCATATGGCAATACAGTAATTGGTGTGGTGAATATGTGAAATGGTTGTCTAAGATAGCGCATAAGCCCGGTTTAACAGCCAGGGCCTAATTATTGTTTTGAGGTGTTTTATGCAAAAAAACAATCCAATGATAAGGCCACAGGCTCAATACATACTGTTTTAACCAAACTTTCATCTCAAATATATTTCCTGCTATTTCCAGGGTTCTGGCAGTTGCTGTGCAGCGACAGGCAAAACAAAACAGGCCACAATCTCTCAAAATTACCGGTCATTTAAACTATCTTTAAGATGACTGTAGTGTTACCATAGGCTGCATTCCATTATGGCAATATGACTTCAGTAATATTTCGCACTTCTGTTGTTAAATCTGTAAGCATTTTGCTAATAGTCAGTATTTCAGTAAGGAGCAAAGCACAAGATCAGCGGGCAATCGACAGCCTTGTGTATGAGCTGAGCCAAAACACCGGAGAAAAAAAAGTGGATGTGCTGGCGAATCTCTTTTGGCAACACAGGGGTGTTGATAATAAGAAGGCTGCTGAATACAGCGAATGGGCATTTAAAGAGGCAACGGAGTTAAACAATAAATCTGCCCTTGCTAAGGCCTATCATCTGAAAGGCGTATTACAAGAGTCGTTAGGCGAGTTCAAAAAGGCGGAGCAATTCCTTAATTTGTTTTTAGAAGCGGCATTATCCTTAGGTGATACCGCCCTGATTGCCGGTGCATTAAATAGCTTAGGAACACTTAACCATAAACAGTCAAATTACCAGCAGGCGCTTGATTTCTTTATGCAACGGATATCTTTTTTAAAACCCGGTGATCAGGGTGCGCTTGCTACTAACTATAATAACATCGGTTTGATTCATGAAGCGATAGACAACAATTCCAAAGCATTGGAATATTTTGGAAAGGCTATTGACCTTCACCGTTCCCTCGGAAATACAAGATTAGAAGGCGGTACCCTGGCGAACATGGGGGTGGTTTATTTTAATATGAAGGAATATGATAAGGCCCTGGAACATTACGGGGAAAGTATATTCATCATACAGCGCTTGGGAGATAAGGGTATCTTGTCTATCCTTTACGAAAGCATAGGCAATGTTTATAAGGAACAAGCCAAATATACGGCAGCTATTAAAAGCTATAACGATGCACTTGCGCTCAGTGAAGCCCTTGGTGATGATTATGGCATAGCGAGTGTGAACCGTAACCTGGGTGAAGCGTATATGCTGGAGAAGAAATATTCCCGGGCGGTGACCCACCTGCTGAAAAGCCGCGCTTTAAGCGAAAAGACAGGAGGGAAATCCTTTGTAATGAACGCCGATCGTTTACTGGCTCAGGCTTATGCTGAAATGAACGACCACAAAAAGGCATACGCGTATTTAAATTCTTTTCAGGCATTGAGAGATACGCTGTTTAACGAGAATAAAAACGAACAGATACAAGAGCTGCAGACCCGTTATGAAACGGAAAAGAAGAACCAGGAAATCGTATTGTTAAATACCGAGAGGGAACTTCAGGCGACCGCTTTACAAAAAGAACGAATGATTCGTAATCTATCTGTCATCGGGATCACCCTGATTGCTGCTATTGCTTTTATGGTGATAAAAAATTTTCGTCAAAAAAGTAAAGCGGCGCGACAGTTGGCGCTTAAAAATGACGAAATTAATAAACAAAAAATAGCACAGTTGGAAAAAGACAAAAAACTGGAAATAATGGATGCCATGATCAGCGCAGAGGAAAAAGAGCGTAAACGCATTGCCGAAGACCTGCACGATGGATTAAGCGGGTTGTTGGCCGCCACCAAAATGCAGTTCGACAGTGTACAGCGGGAAACAGAAACAGTGCGCGCCCATCCAAAGTTCAGCCATGCCCTGCAATCGCTGGACAATGCCAGCGGGGAAGTGAGAAGAATTGCGCATAACATGATGCCGGAAATATTGATGAAATATGGATTGGTGGACGCTTTGTCCGAATTTATTACCAATATTCGGGCGGCGCATCATCTTAATATAACATTTGAGCACACGGGTATGCAGCAAGGGCTGACCCAAACACAGGAATTGATCATTTACCGGGTTCTCCAGGAACTGGTCAGTAATATTGTTAAGCACGCAGCGGCCACAGAAGTTTTGATCCAGCTCAATATAACAAACGATACCCTGCTGGTAACGGTAGAGGACAATGGAATAGGGTTCAATACAAAAACGGCAAACCGTTCGAACGGAATTGGCATAAGCAATATCACTTCACGGGTGCAATACATGGGTGGCGACCTGAAAATAGATTCAATGCTGGGCAAAGGCACATCGGTATATATTGAAATAGAACTGAACAACAAAATTACCGCAGATGTATGATACGGGTAGCCATAACCGATGACCATTTGCTGATCATCAAAGGGTTAAAAGAACTGTTATCGCAACTGCCGGATATTACACTGGCCGGAACCTTCATGACAGTGGAAGAAACCCGTGCAGGGCTTTCTTTAGTCAACCCGGATGTGCTGCTCCTCGATTTGAACCTGCCCGATGGGGATGGGATGCTATTTTGTAAGGAAATAAAAAAAGACTATCCGAAGTTGAATGTTCTTGCGCTTACAACATACAACCAGGCTGTTCTTATTAAAAATGTGATGCGCAATGGCGCCAGTGGATTTTTACTAAAGAACACTTCGCTGGATGAACTGCACGATGCTATACAAACGGTTCACCAGGGGCAGCAATATCTGCAGCAGGAGGTAAAACATATCCTGTTGCAGCATATGATCGGAGAGAAAAGACAACAGCATACTTTTCAGCCTGTATTGTCACGAAGGGAAAAAGAAATACTCCAGCTTATTGTAAATGAGCATACCACACAGGAAATAGCCGCTAAGCTTTTTATTTCAATAAAAACAGTAGAATCACACCGTACACACCTGATGGATAAACTGGGTGTGAGAAATCTTGCGGGGCTTGTAAAAGTAGCGATTGAAAAAGGCCTTTGCTAGCGTTTCATCGTATCTGAATTTTATTTTCCTCCACCCACCGGTGTCCTTTCTCCCCTTTTCAGGGTATACCCTGAAAAACACAATTACAGGTATTAACTGAAGTATTTCAAAAACCTGCAGTCTAATTTTGATGAGGCTTTCTATAAGTGATGAAGCAGATAGCTTGATTTATCACTATTGCCCGGAATAACGTTCTGTAATACAATTCTAAATTAAAATCTGTTCCGCCATGTTGAATAAAATAAATAGCCGGTTGTGGTTATATTTAATGGGAGTAACCTTCCTGCTGATACTATCCGGCTGCACCAAAGAAAAAAAAGAGGAAGAAGTGCCTGAACTGCCCACCGTATTTACTGCAGAAATAGGCTCCATAAGCTCTACATCGGCCTCCGCCGGAGGCAGCATTACCAATGATGGCAGGGCAAGTGTAACAGCGAGAGGAGTATGTTGGAGTACAACTCCAAACCCAACAGTTGCCGGCAGTAAAACAGCAGATGGCGCCGGAACGGGAAGTTTTACCAGTAGTATTGATAATTTGTCTGCCAATACAGTCTATTATGTGAGGGCATATGCTACTAACAGTGTTGGCACAGGCTATGGGCAGGAGCGTAGCTTTACTACCCCGGGGGCGGCTTTAGCAGAGGCACTCCTGTCTTATTGGAAGTTTGATGAAACTACAGGCACCACTGCCGCCGATGCCCTGGGAAGTTCGGGTCTTAACTTTGTAAATGGCCCTGTATGGTTTTCTCCGGGTAAAAAAGGCAATGCCATTGATTTTGGAACCACCAGCATGCGTTACCTGGAAAAAACCAGTGTTTTCAGCGGGAACAAGAATACCTATACATTGGCAGCGTGGATTTACTTGGATGAGAATGTTGACAACGATGCGCCCAACCCCTGGATGCATATTATGGGGATGAATAGTGGGAACCCCGCCTCAATGGGTGCCGGCGCAGCAGAAGTAAAAATATCTCTTATTGCCGATAACAAACTGCAGGCCATGTATCACACCCTTAATGGAGCAAACCATGGAACGGATGATGTTATGCTGAGGGAAAGCACGACCCCTGTTACCTTAAAGAAATGGCATCATGTTGTGGGCGTCATCAATAATGGAACCATAGACCTGTACATTGATGGCGTTATTGACAATTCAAAACCTGTTGAGGGCAGCGGCCTGAATACGAACCTGGCTTTTTCTCATGGCAGGATTACTGTTGGTAATGCAAGATTTTGGCAGGCCTCCTATGTCACAAGCAGGTGGTTCAGGGGCAAAATGGATGAGGTAGGTATATGGGACCGGGCACTTGGCGCTAAAGATGTGGAAGCCTTGTACAATAGCGGTAATGCTGTTAGCTATCCCTTTTAGTTTGGTCTTTAGCTTGCTTTGGGGAATTCAAAATCATTATCGCTGTATCCAACGATTTGAACTATTACTGGTGAAAAACAGCAGCAGCTTCAACACTATGCAGCAGCACACAAAGACTGTCTCGCGGTTCGGTGTTGCAGCAAAAGAAATACCTTTGCGGCTATGCAGGAAGTCTTTTTTGAAGATAGGGGCACAATGGCCTATAAGGATGCGTGGAATTACCAGGAGGCATTGCTGAAAAAGAATGTGGAAGCAAAAGTGCTGGCTAAAAGCAATGCTTCAGATTTAGCGCATGTTGCTCAGCACGGGCCTGCTGTTGAAGCCATAGCCAATACCCGGCACCATTTGCTTTTGTGCGAGCATCCCCCCGTATATACTTTGGGCAAGAGTGGTCATGCCGAAAATGTGCTTATCAGCGAGGCCGTCCTTCGCCAGAAAGGTATTGAATATTATGAAACCAACAGGGGAGGCGATATTACTTTTCATGGTCCTGGTCAAATAGTAGGTTATCCTATTCTTGACCTGGAGAAGTATTATACCGACATTGGTAAATATCTCCGTAACCTCGAAGAAGTGATCATCCTTACCTTGCAGCAATATGGAATAAAGGGTGAAAGATCTCCGGGTGAAACAGGCGTATGGATCGAGCCATCCGTAAAAGGACGGGAAAGAAAAATATGCGCTATGGGGGTACGTTGCAGCCGCTGGGTAACCATGCATGGATTTGCATTAAATGTAAATACCAGCTTAGATTATTTTAATTATATCATTCCCTGCGGTATTGCCAATAAACAGGTAACTTCTGTTGAAAAAGAGCTGGGGTATAACCCCGGTACGGCAACGGTAAAAGCAACGCTGAAAAGCTGTTTTGAGCAGGTGTTCGATTGCAGGCTGGTGAATGGAGAGTAGTATTTACGGAACCCTCACCTTGTTTTTTTCTTTCAGGATGCCGTCTTCAAATAATTCAAAACCAAACCAGCCTGCATGAAGAAAGTTAGATTTGTCTACCGTAAAAATATGTTCTTTGATCGTATTGATCTGGAATAAGGTATTGCCGTTTTGTTCATAAAATTTTATGCTAAAGCTACTGAGCTTCCCCGGGGGTAAAACAATCGTAATATCACCATCTGTGTTGGTAAACACAAATCCTGAAGGGGTAAATGTTTCGGGTTTTACCGCATTAACCGTATGCGCTTTTAATCCGTCGCTTCTTTTTTTACCGGAAGCCGCCGCGGTGGCCGATTGTACCTGGTATAGCTTTGCCGGTGATCCTTCTGTATCCGCAGCGTTGTTTTCGGCTGTTTCATTGCTGCCGCCTGCTTTTATGTGAACGGTTGCATTTCCCGTGGTTTCCTTTTCTTTTTCCGTTGCCGGCTGTATGTTTTCTTTTTTTGCTAGGAGTGGCAGGTACATTTTCGGCTTTTGTGATTTGCTGAAGATGTATTTTCCATCATCAAGCAGGATGTACAATTTATAATAGGAGGAAGTATCCGGGGCATTGTTGTCAAGGAATCCATTGGTAACAGATGAAGGGTCCGGCAGCGTTAAAATAGTTTTAAAACCTTTGAGGCTATCTGAAGAACGCTGAATGCTCAGTTGTTTTATAACCGGAAAATCGTTTACCCAACTCAAAATAACTTTGCCATTTCTGTTGGCTACAGTAAAGCCCGGCAGGGTATCCTGCGCCTGTACGGGAAAGCTGCACGAAATAAGCATAAAAAAAACAAGTACCCGGAAAACAAGTTTCATAGTAATGATGTATGTCAAAAGCATTAACGCTATAAGCGCAACAAAGATAATGCTACACGAAAATATTTAAAATACCAAAACTCCTGGCTTAAGCGACCGGTTGCCCTGTAACCCGCCACTGTGAATGGCCAGGATACGGGACTGCGGTGAAAAAAAATCTTTCCCCATCAGGTCGAATATACCATACATCATTTTTGCAG
>CAYVEI010000007.1:0-59358 GCA_964450515.1 uncultured Terrimonas sp.
ATACGGTGCCTACTTCTTCCAGGTCGGCGCCTGCATTAAAATTGCTTAGCTGCTGCCGCAGTATCGCACTTATTTCGTCGGGCTTAATTTCTGCCATATGCTTTAGTTTATATTTTATTAATCAATTTGTATATAAAACAGGTGCCCCCCGTTTGGGGATTGTTACCTGATATTCTTTACATATATATTGCTCCTGAACTGCTTTTGAATATCTTTTAAATCCCTTAGTATGCTGGCGTCTACCAGTTTATTATCGAATTCCAGCACAAAACCTCCGATAAGCTCTTCTTTTACAACTGTTTCCAATTCTATTGTTGGAAGCGCTGCATCCGTTTTTAATTTGTGCTCAATTGCTTTCTTCAATGCTTCGCTGATAGGTTGTGCTGTGGCCAATTTAACTTTATGAATGCCTTTTATGGCATTGTACTGGTCAATAAATGCGTTTACGATTTCGGGTAAAATACTTTCCCTGCCTTTTTGAACCAGTAGCTTATTAAATGCTCCCGTAAGCATTCCTACTTTATCCTTAGTAATAGCAGCTAAGATGCTGTTTTTTTTGTCGGCATTAATTACAGGGCTGCGCATGAGCGTTACAAACTCACGGCTCTGGCGGCAAACAGACTGTAAAAAAACCATGTCGGCGTATACGCTTTCTAATTGATTACGCTCCCCGGCTAAATCAATCAGGCTTTTGGCATATCTTCCGGCTAAACGTGGTTGGAGCATTGTATTAATTTGAAAATTTGAAAATTTGAAAATCTAAACTGAAGATTGCTTCATATGATTTTCATTCTCAAAATTTAGTTCAACTTTATTTCGTTGGTCAATTGTTTTATATAATTTTCCTGTTCCGGCTTATTCGATAATTCGCGACGCAATATTTTTTCTGAAACCTCTACCACCATATTGCCCACCTGGTTCTTCAGGTCAATTAAAGCGGCCATTTTCTGGTTTTCAATTGCCTGCTGCGTATCTCCCATAATTTTAGCGGCCGCTTCTTTAGCCTGTTCTTTGGCATCATTGATCATCCTGTCCTTTATTTCTTTGGCTTCTTTTAATATCTGGGCTCTTTCTTCACGGGCCTGCACTAATAATATTTCGTTATCGCTTTTCAACTGCGCCATTTCCGCTCTTACTTTTTCGGCGGTAGCCAAAGAATCATTAATTCCCTGTTCTCTTTCACTAATGGCTTTCATAATAGGCTTCCATCCAAATTTGCCTAACACAAACAGGAGGATCAGGAACGCCAGTGTTGACCATATCATTAATCCCGGATCGGGAAGCACCAGCGGGTTTATTTCTAATAACATAGTAATATGCTTTATGCTTAATAAAATTTACGTTAAAGGTACAGACCTCTTCGCCCTGTGCTAAAGGTCTGTACACATGAATTTGTTTAGCCATTGCCAAGCAGGGCAACAACTACTGCAAACAGGGATACCGCTTCTACCAACGCCGCAGCAACGATCATGTTGGTACGGATTTCGTTAGCAGCTTCCGGCTGGCGGGCAATACCTTCAACAGCGCCCTTACCAATCTGGCCGATACCAATTCCTGCACCAATGGCTGCTAAACCTGCACCTATTGCAGCAACACTTCCTACTACCATTTTTTAATATTTAAAAGTGAATAAAAACGATTATAATACCAGATCCTGCTCATGATGCTCTTCAATTGCCATTCCTATATACAAAGCCGATAACATTGCAAAAATAAAAGCCTGGATAAAGCCCACCAGCAGTTCAATAACACTTATAAAAACCGTAAAAGGAACCGCCATTGCCGATGCCGCCACCGCTTTAAAAATAAAGATGAGGGAAACTAAGCTCAGTACCAGTATATGCCCGGCTGTAATATTGGCAAACAACCGGATGGTTAGCGAAATGGGTTTTATAAAAACACCCAGTATTTCAATAGGCATCAGGAATATTTTCATGGGAGTGGGCAGCCCCGGCATCCAGAAAATATGTTTCCAGTAATCTTTCTTTCCGTTAACATTTACAATTACAAAGGTGAACAGCGCAAGCGTAAAAGTAAAAGCGATATTGCCACTCAGGTTGGCGCCACCCGGGAAAAAAGGAACCAATCCCAGCAGGTTATTGATCCATATAAAAAAGAATATGGTAAGGAGGAAAGGCATGAACCGTGGCGCATGATGCCCCAGGTAGGGTTTGCCAACCTCGTCTCTAATGAATATGATTACCGGCTCAATAAACGACTGAAAACCTTTGGGGGCAGATGTAACACCTGTTTTTGCATACGCCCTGGCTACTCCTGTGAAAACAATAATAAGCACAAAAACAGTAATGAACATGGATACCACATTCTTGGTAATGGAAATGTCAAAAACTTTTTTGGAAGCTTCCGCATTTACACTGCCGTCTGTATTCATTATTTTGATCTTTCCTTCAATTAGCTTGTAGGGATAGTTGCCATTATACACTACCGGCTGGTGATGCTCGTCTGATAATTTAGAAGAAGAAAACGCCTCAAAACCTTTGTCTGTTTTTAAAATAACAGGCAGGTGTATAGCAGTATGCCCCCATAAATGCCAGCTATGATGATCGCGTATATGGTCTAAAATGGTGGCTGCAACGTCAAAATCTCCCTGTTCTTTTTGATCCGCATTATGATGCTGTTCTGTAGCCCCGTTATGCGTTGCAGTTTGCGCAAAAGATGTATTATAATAAAAAATTATAAATACACTGAAAGCCGCCACCAATAAGGATTTTAGGCATTTTGAAGACATGGTTACCTGAAATTTGCCGCAAAGATAGGAGTTGGGGAGCAGATTTCTATAATTTGAAATTTAAGATTTGAAATTTATTTACCGGTAAAAAAGGGGTATTTACCGGTATTCCCGGTAGGGTAACCTATATATGCTTGCCGCGCACTGCTTAACCATATAGTTTTACATAAAAATTATCTGGTATGCAAAACAGAAGAAGTCGTTGGGAAAACAGAAAGCATCGTTGGGAAAACGGGAGGCATTGCCGCGAAAACAGAACAGGCACCGTGCTGGCAGGATTATTTTTATTGCTGATAGGAGTGGCTGCTATCCTGCGCCAAACCGTTTTCGATTTCCCCTCATGGGTGCTGAGCTGGCCAATGATTTTAATAGCCGTAGGGGTATTTATTGGTTTAAAGCATGGTTTCCGCGGACCGGGCTGGATTATACTGATAGGGTTAGGCTGTATTTTCCTGGCCGATAAAATTGTTCCCGGAGCCGACCTTAAGCCTTTTATATGGCCGTTTGTTATTATTTCTATAGGGTTGTTTATGATCTTTGGCGCCGGTTCCAGAAAAAAATGGATGCGGGAAAGATGGGGATGGGATGAGAACGATGCGGAAAAAAATAATATAAGCGCTCCGGAAACCCCCAACCCCGGGCAGCAAACAGCAGATAGCAGGAATGATGACGATGATTTTATAGACAGTACGGCTATCCTGGGCAGTTCAAAGAAAGTAATTCTTTCCAAAAATTTTAAAGGAGGAGATATTACCAATTTTATGGGGGGAACGGAAATTAATTGTTCCCAGTCCGAATTATCGGGCAGGGCTAAACTGGATATCACACAAATTTTTGGAGGTACCAAGCTTATTGTACCTGCCCACTGGACGATTAAGTCAACCGTTACTTCTATTTTCGGCGGATTTGAAGATAAAAGGTCTCCGTCTAACGTTGTCCCGGATCCTGATAAAGTATTAGTTATTGATGGCACCACAATTTTTGGTGGCATAGAAATTAAAAGTTATTAACTGCAAAATTGAGCACTTATGAATTGGTTTCTCGCAAAGATCGTATACCGTATTATTTGTGGCGAAGGAGATCATACGCCACAGTTTGACGAACAGCTCAGGCTTATTATAGCGCGGGATGATGCAGAAGCCTTTGAGAAAGCTTCGGCTATTGGCAAGCAGGAAGAAGACAGCTTTTATAACAAATCGGAAAAATTAGTACAATGGCAGTTTGTTAATGTACCGGAACTACACAGGATAGCGGAACTGGTTGACGGCGTGGAATTGTACAGCAGGATTGAAGAAAAGGAAAATGGCGATCTCTATGCCGACTTTGTGCATAAAAGAGCGGCAAGTTTGCAATTGAAGCGCCCCATGCATTTTTTAGAGGCTTTATAAAATCAACACGGTGCCGGCATCAGCATTATCTATAACGAAGTACAGGTATTATTTTGCTATATTCTGGATCAGTTGGTCTGCCATACATGCATGGGTGCTGCAGGAGTGGGGGTATGGTTTTGAAGCATCATGGTTAGACAGTGCGGTAAGCAATATATTACTTGCGGGGATATCGCTGCTTATTATAACAAGTCTCCGGTATTACCTGCCACGCAAGGAGTCGTTTACCTACCTTTTTCTGATGTGTATTGGCTTTGCCCTGCTATGGCTGGGCTGTGTGAAAATAATATTGTCGTACGTGGCAAATGAGTTTGTGGTAAATACGTTTAATGAATCGTTGCCCATACGGCTTGCTATAGCCATACTTATTTCCGGATGTGTAATATTGATCAGTGTATTAGGCTATACCCTGGAAGAGCAAAAGGAGCAGGAAAGAAGAAAGAACGAATCGGAAAAAATTGCCAGGGATGCAGAATTATATAAGCTCCGCCAGCAATTGCAGCCTCATTTTCTTTTTAATAGTTTAAATTCCATCAGCGCCCTTATTATCAGCCAGCCGGCTGAAGCAAGAAAAATGATACAGCAGTTGTCGGACTATTTGAGAAGCACGCTTAAAAAGGAAGAGCACCTGTGGGTGATGCTATCTGAAGAAGTAGAATATCTTGAACTGTATTTAAGCATAGAAAAGGTACGGTTTGGACACCGGTTAGCAACCGAGATATGGAGTGAGGCTTCGGCACAGGCCATGAAATTACCCGCCATGTTGCTTCAGCCTGTTGTGGAAAACGCTATTAAATTCGGGTTGTACGATACTACAGATGATATTACCATTAGTATTGCTGCTGCCGCGGAAGCGCAAATGCTTATCGTAACGGTAAAAAATCCTTTTGACCCGGAAATTTCACAGCCTAAAAAGGGAACAGGCTTTGGCTTAAGCTCCGTACAGAGAAGGTTATCACTCCTTTTTGCCAGGAATGACTTGCTCAGCACTTCTACGGAGGGAAATATTTTTATTACACAGGTAAAAATTCCTCAGCAATGATTAAGGTACTCATAATAGATGATGAACCGTTGGCAAGAAGCATCGTAAAGGAATATTTGCAGGATTATACGCAGATTGAGGTGCTGGAAGAATGCCGCGACGGGTTTGAAGGGGTAAAAGCCATTATGCAGCACCAGCCCGATCTTATCTTCTTAGACATTCAAATGCCTAAGATCAACGGGTTTGAAATGCTGGAGCTTATTGACCGGCCGCCATCGGTTATTTTTACAACTGCTTTTGATGAATATGCCATCCGTGCGTTTGAAGCGCACGCCATAGACTACCTGTTGAAACCCTTTAATAAAGATCGCTTTGATAAAGCGCTTCAAAAGTGGCTGGCACAGCAGGCTAATAATACCGGTACGCTGTTTGCCCCCGCCTTGCTGACCACTGCGGCCCAAACACCGCTTCAGCATAGCCGTATAGTGGTAAAAAGCAACGGAAAAATAAAAATTATACCGGTACACGATATACAATACCTCGAAGCGGCAGATGACTATGTGAAAATACATACGGCTTCGGGCACGCACCTGAAAAATAAAACGATGCAGTATTTTGAACAATTGCTGGATGCCCGCCAGTTTGTACGTACGCACCGTTCTTATATGGTAAACATACAGCAGGTTACCCGCCTGGACCCCTACGAAAAAGAAAATTATATAGCAGTACTGCATACCGGGCTGAAAGTTCCGGTAAGCAAAACAGGATACCTGAAACTAAAGCAGGTACTGGGGATATAAGCATAAAAGTGTGTACTTACCCGGTTAGTAATTTATTACACCCGCATTTTTGTGCACTACCCGAATAGGTGTGCCTGGCAATATTATTTTTAAAATGATTTAAAATGAAAAAAACGATTCAGCAAATCAATCTTACCCGGCATATACCCATTGATATCAGGGTGTGGAGCGGATCCTTTGAATTGTATACGCATCCTGAGCTTAGTGTTAAAATAGATGCGGGTGCCATCAGCAATATGGATATCGTTCCGGAGTTGTTGTACACAGATGACCGCATAACGATAGCGCATCAATCTTTTTCCTCTATATTGGTCAATAGTAATGCCATCAAAATAAAGATTTACCTACCCGATGAAAGTATAGTGCGTTTCCGTCAGCTTACCGGCAGCCTGTCTGTATCAGGTTCTTACAAGAACCTCAGCACAAAAAACTGGCTGGGCGATGTGCATTCTCATCTTGATGATCTTTTTGTGCGGGAGGAAGCCAGCCTGGAAGTTGTTTCAGGAGATGTGTATATTAACTCGGAGGATCAATCGGCTATCCAGTCAAGGTCGGGCTATGAGCATTACCAGCTTTTTAAATTTTATGATGGCAGCAGTATAAAAGCACATACCCGTATTGGCGAAGTAAAATGGAATCCTTACCCCGGGAAGAAAGTACATTATTTTGCATAATTTTTTCAAAATACTTCGGGGCACAACCTGCCGGTCGGTTTAGTTTTTTATCTTTAATCAAAAGATTAGAACGCATGAAAAAGATATTGCTGCCAGCCTGTGTGATCGTATTGTTTATTGCCTGCACCAGCCGCCCTGCAGCAACACCTTCCTCCCTTCCTGATATAGATTCAGCGCTTGCAATAAAAACGCAGGTACCCGGAGAGCCGGATGCCACCCGTATGCTTGTTGGCGTGTTTGAAGGCGTATTGCCCTGCGCTGATTGTGAAGGAATTAGAACGGAATTAACATTATACCAGGATGTAGCTAATGCCGATAATAACAATTATATTTTAAAGGAAACTTACCTGGGTGTAAATACCGGCGACACTACATTTACCAGTAAAGGCAGGTGGGATATAGTAAAAGGGATAAAAACAGATAAGGACGCGTCTGTGTTTTTTTTGAATTACGACAGGCCCGACGAGCCTAAATATTTTTTAAAACAGGACGACAGCACAATTGTAATGCTAGACAAGGAGCAAAACAAAATAGACAGTCTGCTAAATTATACGCTGCGCAAAAGATAAGCTCCGGGTCTTCCTGTTTTTATACAATTTTTTTTTCATGCATTCGTTTTACGCTAAAATCTATGCTATGAAAAAAATAATGCTACTCCTTGTTATTGCTGTTTCAACCCTTTATATGAGCCAGGTATATGCTCAAAAAAACGGTAAACCATTCAGCTTTGGTTTTGGATTTGAAGGCGGCCCCCTGGTTGGGGATGCCAATTTTAAAGAAGTATTTAGTTCTGAGTTTGGACTAAGCCTCCGGTTTTCCGTTAAAGCCGGTCCGGGCTATGCCACTTTTTCCCCGGGTGCGCTGCTGGTAATGCCTAAATCAGTATCTGAAGATGATATTAAAATAGGTACCCATATTCCATTACGGCTCGGCTATAAATACATTTTTGCTGAAAAGTTTTTTGTAATGGGAGAAGCAGGGTATGCCGCTTATACTGTTTATTCAGCGAACAATGAAGATGATGATATCCGTAAAGATAAGACCGGGGGCTTTACCTATGCGCCTTCCGTAGGGGTTAACCTGGGTAAGTTTGAAGCCGGTATCCGTTATGAAGCTACCCATCTCAAAGACTCAGATGTTAAGGTGGGTTTGCTGGGACTCCGGTTAGGATTTAACTTTTAGTTGAAGCAATAAAACATGTCATTCAATCAGAAAGCTGTTGCCGGTTGGTAGCAGCTTTTTAGCTTTCAGTAACCAAACAACGGTAAAGTTGTTTTTTGTACCAGACAATTGTCGTATATTAGAGTAATAAATGACGCTATATGAAACGAAAGAAGAAGCCGCTAAAAGATAACCCCGAAGATTTTGAATCTAAGGTTGAGGAACCCTTAGCCGTATATGGAAACGTGCATGAATTGCCGGTTACGGATGGCTTTTCCTATAAACGGTTTGAAAAGATAGCCATGCCTGTTCCTTTTACACAAAAGGAATGGGGCGCCATACTGCATCTTTCCGAAAAAACGCTTCAGCGGTACGCCAGGGATAATTCTTTCTTTGAAGGTATTTATGCGGATCGCATTTTGCATATTGCTGAACTTATTGATCAGGGAAAGGAAACCTTTACCGATATGGATGCTTTTTACCGCTGGCTAAAGCGGGAAAAGAACATATTGGGGGTGAGGCTCGGTTTTAATGCGCTTACTTCCACAAAGGGGATACAGCTTTTAGTGGAAGAAATGGGTCGCATTCAACAGGGTATATTTATATGATGCTGTACAGGTTTACTTCGGAAAAATACAGTGCTGATATTTCGGGAGAAGGAGCGCGCCGTTATGGCGGCCGGTGGAATAGTAAAGGCAATGCGGTGTTATACTGTAGCTGCGCTGTTTCTTTGGCGCTGCTTGAGTTGTTTATTCATAAAGCCAGTTATGATGAAATAAAGACAAACATGCTATTAACCATAGAAGTACCGGATATGCCGGTAATAACATTGTCAAATACCGGGTTGAAGAAAAACTGGCAGTCGGACATTGAGTACTGCCGTTTTATAGGCGACTCCTGGTTGGGCTCCGGTGAATCGCTCCTGTTAAAACTGCCTTCCGCCATTATTACCCCGGAATATAATGTGCTGATAAATCCCGCTCATCCCGGCTTCAAAAAGGTAGCCGTAGCGGCTGCGCTTTTTTTTGAGTTTGATGCAAGGCTTTTTAAATAAAAACGGGTTGGTTAAAACAAAAAAAACCGGGCAGTAACGTCCGGTTTAATAATTCTTTGATCAGAGGTGTGCTTGTGTTTCGTTGGGGCAGGCTGCATTAACATTTCCTTGCTGTTGGTGATTTTACGGTTAATGGATGCTTTTGGGTTTCATAGCAATTGAAAGATCGGGAAAGCTTGTCTTTCTAAAGGATCAGGATTTTTAGGTTGGTTCAGGGGATAGGGATCGGCCGTTCTACAGGTATTGAATTAAGGGTTTATAAAGGTCTTTTCAGGGTTTTAGGTCTTTTCAGGGATTGGGATTGAAAGTGTAGCAACGTTGACAATACAAAGATGGGCAATGTTTCAGCACTTGCATAATCTATTCGGTATACGCAGCCTTTTCTTCGATTTTAATATATATTTCTTCGATGAACATGATATACCGGTATGCTTTTCCCGGAAGGTTTATCATATGCTAACCATAACAGGCAAAGCAATGCGGGAATTTGAATTGCGCCCCTGCTTTGGCTTTCTGTATTTTCATTTAGATTTGCTTTATGACAACATATGAAGAAGCGCTTACGCAGCTTATACAAAATGCTTTGAGGGAAGACATCGGCGATGGCGACCACTCTACATTAAGCTGCATTTTGCCTGAGGCAAAAGGGAAAGCTATCTTAAAAATAAAGGAAGAAGGCATTTTGGCCGGAATGGAAGTGGCGGAAAAAATATTCAGGTATATGCAGCCCGATATCCTGTTCACCGCTTTTAAAAAAGATGGCGATGAAATGAGCATTGGCGAAACTGCTTTTGAAGTGGAAGCCAGAGTGCATACCATATTGCAGTGCGAAAGGCTCGTGCTGAACTGTATGCAGCGCATGAGCGGTATTGCTTCGCTTACCCGCAAATACACCGATCTGCTGAAAGGCTATCATACTCAACTGTTAGATACCCGTAAAACCACGCCTAATTTTCGACTGCTCGAAAAAGAAGCGGTGCGAACCGGGGGAGGCTTTAATCATCGTATGGGACTGTATGATATGATCATGCTGAAAGATAATCATATTGATTACTGCGGAGGTATTGAAAAAGCGCTGGAGAAAGCCTGGGCTTATGTGCAGGAAAAAAAGCCGGGTTTGAAAATTGAAATAGAAACCAGGAATCTGGATGACGTAAAAAGGGTAGTGGCTTTTGGCAGGGCAAACCGGATCATGCTTGATAATTTTACGCCGGAACAGATTACAGAAGCATTGAAAGTAATTAATAAACAATTTGAAACGGAAGCCAGTGGTGGCATTAACCTGGGCAACCTGGTTAACTATGCCCGTACGGGAGTAGACTTTATAAGTGCAGGCGCCGTTATTCACCATGCAGTAAGCGCCGATCTAAGCCTGAAAGCGGTATTGATCTGAAAACATCCTCATTATGTCTAAAAAAAACAAACCCGATACCCGGGGCTATGTGTTTAGCACCGACCCGTCTTTTTCTTTTGAAGAAGAAAGCGCAGGCATCAGTACATTACCCCCGGAGCAGCAACCCTTGCGCATTGTGCTGGATACAAAGCGCCGTGCCGGAAAAACAGTTACCCTCATATACGGTTTTAAAGGCAGCGGCAATGAGCTTGAAGCATTGGGGAAGAAACTGAAGAACTATTGCGGTACCGGGGGGGCTGTAAAAGACGGGGAGATTATTGTTCAGGGCGATCAGCGCGATAAAGTGCTGCAATGGCTGCAAAAAAACAATTACAGGAAAGCTGGTAAGGTATAGTAACAGGGTACAAGGTGCAGGGTGTAAGACAAAGGTGTAAGGTGTAGGGTGCCATCACTGATATTATCGCTTATCTTTGCGCCCTTATGGCAACCAACGATAATAACAAGTTTCAGGCGGTAATAGCACACGCCAAAGAATATGGATTTGTATTTCCCAGCAGCGAAATCTATGACGGGCTGAGCGCCGTGTACGATTATGGCCCCTGGGGCAGTGAATTAAAGAAAAACATCCGCGACTACTGGTGGAAAAGTATGACACAGTTGCATGAAAACATTGTAGGCATTGATGCGGCTATTTTTATGCATCCCACTACCTGGAAAGCATCGGGGCACGTTGATAATTTCAGCGACCCTATGATTGACAATAAAGACAGTAAAAAAAGATACCGGGTAGATCATTTAATTGAAGCGCATGCGGAAACGTTGTCTAAAGCGGAAGCTGATTCCCTGCTTGCTTCAATGGACAGGCTCCTGGCGGCGGATGATTTTGCCGGGTTAAAGCAACTGATCGAGGATAATAAAATCAAATGCGCCATCAGCGGTACAGGAAACTGGACGGATATACGCCAGTTTAACCTGATGTTCAAAACCGAATTTGGCGCCGTAGCTGCCGAAAATGAAGATGACAATATTGTATACCTGCGACCCGAAACCGCACAGGGTATTTTTGTTAATTTTTTAAATGTGCAAAAAACGGCCCGGATGAAAATTCCTTTTGGCATTGCCCAAACCGGCAAGGCCTTCAGGAATGAAATTGTGGCGCGTCAGTTCATTTTCAGGATGAGAGAATTTGAGCAAATGGAAATGCAGTTCTTTGTACGTCCCGGTACGGAAGGCGAATGGTATAAATACTGGAAGCAGGCAAGGCTGCAATGGCATTTGAGCTTAGGCATGCCGCCTGAAAAATACAGGTATCACGATCACGTTAAGCTGGCTCATTATGCTAAAGAAGCCTGCGATATTGAATTTGAATTTCCTATTGGTTTTAAGGAGGTGGAAGGCATACACAGCAGGGGTGATTTTGATTTGAGCCAGCACCAGTTGTATAGTAAAAAGAAGTTGCAGTATTATGATAATGATATTGATGCGGCAACCGGCAAGCCTTACGGCAATTATGTTCCCTATGTGGTGGAAACATCCATTGGTTTAGACAGGATGTTCTTATCTATACTTTCTAATGCATACGAAGAAGAGGTGATACCCAGGGAAGACGGGTCTGCCGACAGCCGCACCGTGCTGCGGCTCCCTGCTAAAATAGCGCCCGTAAAGCTGGCGATACTTCCCCTGACCAAAAAAGATGGGTTGCCCGAAATTGCAAGAGATATTATGAGAAACTGCCAGGATGAATTTTATTGCTTTTATGAAGAAAAAGATACCATTGGTAAGCGTTACCGTCGTATGGATGCCATAGGAACACCATTATGCATAACGGTAGATCATCAAACCAAAGAAGACAATACCGTTACCGTCCGTTACCGCGATACCATGACACAGGAAAGACTGCCTATTGATAAAGTAGTTGTACTGGTGAAGGAAAAGATCAGGTAGAAAGAGAGGGTGAAGGGTGAGGGATATTGTGAACAGCGGGATGGTCCATTTTATTTTGAGCTGTTCATTTGACTGATTACCTTCCGTATAGATTGATCATTGATCATCACATCTTTTATTACAGCATCGCCGTTTAGAATACTTATTACAGCATAGGTTTTTTGGGTTGAATCCCTGGCGCTTTCGCGGTACACTGTTTCCGCTTTGGGTGCTTTAAATTCGTCCATATAAAATGCATCAAAAGGGTATTGCAGATGGATGACTGCTGTATCCTTTTTCCTGTCAATATAACCGATGGAAGCTTGTATATAATCAAGCGCTGCACGTGGCTTTTGCTTCACTACATTTTGGATCTTTGCAAAGCCGTCCCTGTCTTTTTCAAGCAGTACATAAGCGCTCCCGTAATTGAAGAGGGCCGAATCCGGAGAAGTGGTTGTAAACTCATTTTCTTTGAATGAAAGCGCAATATATCTTCCCTTAAAAGGATGTGAGGGATCCACCGGTTCGGTATGGAAATTAAAAATTTTCCCCTTTCGCAATACGGCTTCCTTATCCCATATCATTTTCCCGGGCACAAACCATTGTACAATGGCAATAATGATAAATGCTCCAATCGCAAATTGCTTCATAATAAAATTATTTTTTGGTGATCGCTTTTCTCTTTTTAACCATCATATAATTGGCAGCGAAAAAGCCAGTACCTGTAATAAGAAAGAAAAAGCCACGCCAAATAAAAGGAATCTCATCATCGAAAAAGCGAAGAACCGCCAAAGTTGCTATAATTAACAAGCCAAAGTTCAATATGCCCAGGTGATCCTGCAAAGCTCCTTTACGAATGAAGAAAACAGCCAGGAACAGTATCCAGAGGTTGATGAGCAGCACAGCAATATGAGGCATGTTCCGGAACGCCAGCAACAATATAAGCAGCACAAACCCCGAAAAACCGGCGGGATCGAAAATGATATTTTTAGCAGCCCTGTAGCCTGATAATATAAGCCATCCTGCAATAATCAGTATAGCAATAGTAATATATAGAAACGGAGAAAAATATAGAGATGGCCGGTTAATATCCGAGTAACGGTAGGCATCTGTCCACGACCAGTCGAAACTCCAGAACATAAGGATGAAAATTGTTCCCAATGTTCCAACGATTAAAAAAGGGTTAGCGAATAATTTTTGATCATTAAAATTTTTCAACCTGCCCAAAAGATAAAACACTGAAAACAAAGCAAGATATCCCGTAAATACCCATTCGCTTCTGTCTTGCCCACCGCTAAAACTTCCCAGTACAACTGTTACAGACAGCACCAGCAACCAGTTGAGCAGATGAAAAAAATTGCTTTCTTTTTTATATATCAAATATGAGTAATAGTGTGGGATAACCAGGGCCAGCAAAAGCAAGTAATAAAAAGGAACCGCATCATACGAATAATTAAAATATCCTGTGTTGCAGGCATACCAGGTAATTCCTGCAATGTATAATAATGCTACTATGGAAGAGGGCAAAATATAAACAATCGGTATGGTAAGCAGCATCCAGGTTAGTAAAAAGCCGCTCATTGTGCCGCTGATATGGTAGGTTTGACTGATGAGTGATATGGAAGATGCAACGGCGAAGAACAGGATAACGCCCGCCGGTTCGCGCCAGGCAATATTGTTTTTCTTTTTGAGCAGCACATACAGGCATAAGCCCTGTGCAATGACCAGTGGCAGGAAAGCAAAAAAAGTTTTGGCTGTTCTTCCCAACTCATCCCAGTTGTGTGCCACTACCAGCACTATGCCCAAACTAACCAGTAAAGCGCCCAAAATGTTAACCACTACGGAGAACCTGTTGGGGCTGTCTTTCTCACTGTGTTTATAATAATCAGCTATTTCCTGCGCCGTAACCGGGGTTATGATATTAGCGTTTACTAACTCCTGCAGTTCTTTTACAAAAGATTTACTCATACATTTCAGTGACTATATACCCTAAACGTAATAAAAAGCCGGAAATTTTCTGCATACTACAAATTGAAATGATTGATTTATTGTTTTATTTTTCCTTTTAATGCTTCCAGCCTTTGAGCGATAACGTTTCCGGACAGCCACTGTTTTCCAATCAATACACCGGCAATATTAGTAGTTTGGGTAATATCATTGAGCGGGTTGCCATTTAATAATACGAGGTCGGAAGCCGCGCCTGGTTTAATAACTCCTGATCCGGGATTATTAAAATATGCGGCGGCATTTACGGTACTGGTTTGTAATACTTCAAAGGGAGTAAGTCCTGCATCGGCCATATATTTCAGTTCCTGGTGCAGGGAAAACCCGGGAACATCAAAAACCTGCGGCGCATCGGAGCCGGATACCATGCCAACATTGTTATCGCTGCAGGCTTTCAGTATTTTTTTTCTCAATGCTATCAATGCTACTGCCCCGGCAGAATCGTATAATGGATCAGCCGTGATATTGTTTTTTGCTTTCACCCAGTTGTTTAAAACGGTCTCATTCATGTATACCATTTCCGGGTCTTTGCTGAAGGCTTCAGCCGTTCTCAATGGCGTAAACCATCTTTCCGGCAGCGCTTCTGTAGGCACAACCCAAATATTATGCTGTTTGAGGGCTTTAACGAGCGTATCTATTTTTGAAAGGTCGGCCTTACGGGCAATGTGCAGTCCAAACAAACCCCTTTCATGTTCCGGTATTTTTTCAATGCCCGGTACTAAGCTTTCTACAAAGCCATCTAAGTGATCAACGGAGGCATAACCGGCGGCAATGGCGTTCCATATGCCTACATCGTAGGAAACGTGTCCTGCAAAAGGAATATTTACTTCCTTCGCGGTTTTTACTATCGCATTAAAATTTTCGAGGGTAAGACCCGGCAGAAGCTTGAGCAGATCGTATCCTTCATTTTTATACTTTCTCACAAGGCTGTCCGCATCCTTTACCGATTTTACCGTGCCGCCCGATAATCCCGGAGCCGCCGCGTAAAAATGCGGGCCTGTGATCTCAGCTTTTGATAGCTGTGCCTTTAATTCGAGATGTGCAGGATCGCCGAGCATGCCACGAATAGTGGTAACTCCCTTCAATACAAACAGTTCCAGTATATCCTTCATTGCGGCTGTATCTTCCCCACGGGGCATATGCGCATGCATTTCTGCCAGTCCGGGTATAAGAAATTTATCCGCACCATCAATGATCAAAGCATCTTTGCCCGGCTCCTTTTCTCCTGTTGGTCCTATATGTGTAATTTTCCCGTCAGCAACAAATACATCGTGGTTTTCAAGCACTGTTTCTTTGTTCATTGGAATCACGGACACATTTTGTATTACAAACTCCCCTGCAGCAGGGTTATCCGCTGAACCAGAGTTACATGCAAACAAAAGCAACACTGCCCATGAAAGAAATATATTTTTCATATTAAAATATTTATGAGGAAGGGTACTACAAGATAGATAATAAAGATTACAAGTTATACAGGTGTTACAACCTGTTACGGCTGGTGAAGTAGTTAATAAAATAAAGCCAGGAATTTTCTAATACATTGAGCATAGGGATGCTGTACCTTTAAGAACAAAACCATAAGCGTATGAAATATATTATAAGCTGCCTCATCATTATTTTCTGCACTGCTTATATACAAGCCCAGCCTACTCAAAAACCTCCCTTACACGGCAAACACTGGATGGCCATTACAGGTAAACCTTTGGCTGCTACGGCAGGCGCTGCAATATTCCAGCGCGGGGGCAATGCGGTAGATGCTGCCTGTGCCATGCTGGCTGCAACCTGCACTATGTGGGATGTATTGAGCTGGGGCGGCGAAACACAGGCGCTGATCTATAACCCCAAAACAGGAAAAGTGATCGGGATCAATGCGCTGGGCGTGGCGCCAACAGGAGCAACGCCTGCCTTCTTTAAAAGCAGGGGAATGGAATTTCCTCCTGAATTCGGCCCCTTAGCTGCGGTTACTCCCGGTACGCCCGGCGGGTTATGCACCATGCTTGCGGAATACGGTACCATGAGTTTGAAGGAAGTGCTGGAGCCTGCATTGCAAATGGCGGCAGGCTATGCCATAGAAGCACAAACAGCCAATAATATAGAAAGAAATAAGGAGCGCATTAAGCAATGGCCTTATTCCAAAAAGATTTTTCTTCCTCATGCAGGTGAAAAACGTGAAGCGCCCGAAGCAGGCGAAGTTTTTGTGCAAAAGGATCTGTTGCAAACCCTGCAAAAGCTGGTAGAAGCGGAACAGCAGGCGCTGAAGAAAAAAAAGAACCGGAGGGAAGCGATATACGCGGCATACGACCGGTTTTACAAAGGCGATATCGGGGAAGAATTTGTAAGAGGATGCCGGGAGCAGGGCGGGCTGATCACTACGGAAGACCTGGCAAAATGGAGCGTAAAAACAGAGGAGCCCATGAAAGTAAATTATAAAACTGTTGAAGTATATAAGTTGTCGCAATGGACGCAGGGCCCGGTTATGCTCCAGGCGCTGAATATCCTGGAAAATTTTGATCTGAAAAGCATGGGGTATAATTCTGCTAACTACATACATACCATAACACAGGCCATGCAGCTATCATTCGCCGACCGGGATTTTTATTATGGCGATCCTTATTTTCCACCTGAAGAGCCTATGAAAGGACTATTGTCGAAAGCTTATGCCAAAGCAAGGACGCAACTTATTCATTCGGGTTATAACAATGCCAGTGCTGGCCCCGGTGATCCGTATGCTTACGAAAACAGAACCAACCCGTATCTTGATATTTTAAATAAAAGAGGATTTATTACCGATACAGGCAACAATAAAAACCGTGATCATTTTATGCCGGTGCACGATGCTGCAACATCTATGCAATCTTTTTCCTCGCCGGCGGAAGACGCCGTTTATAAAGACAGGTTATGGCGGGGCACCACTTCAATAGAAGCGGCTGATGCAGAAGGCTGGGTGGTTTCTGTAACGCCCAGCGGTGGCTGGGTACCCGCCTGTATTGCCGGCAATACGGGCATAGGAATGAGCCAGCGCATGCAGAGCTTTGTGTGCGACAGCACATTAAACCCCTTTAATGTAGTAGCGCCGGGCAAACGGCCGAGAGTAACGCTAACGCCTACCCTTGCATTGAAAGACGGAAAGCCGTATTTATCGTTTGCTGTGCAGGGCGGCGATACACAGGATCAGAACCTGCTGCAGTTTTTTTTGAATGTGGTGGAATTTGGCATGACGGTGCAGGAAGCCACTGAAGCTGCTAATGTAAACACCAACCAGTTATGGCTATCGCTCGGTGGAACCGGCAATGCCGACCGCCAACCAAGGCCCGGAAGTTTGCTGCTCAACAGCAACACGCCGCCATGGATCAGGAAAGAATTAACCGGAAAAGGATATAAGCTCAGCTTCGAAGACCGCACTTCCGGTCCCATCAATGCTATTTACTTCGACTGGAAGCATAAAACACTATGGGGCGGCAGCAGTAACCACGGAGAGGATTACGGTATTGGCTGGTGAGGGGTGCAGGTTTCAGGGTTCAGGGTTGAATAAACCATAAACAACAAACCATAAACTATAAACTTTTCCTGTTCCATTGCCATTTTAAGCCCCCCATCAACCACCGGCCGGGCATTGGTGTGCCTAACAAATCGCTGTATGGCCTGTCAAAAACATTATCAGCCTGCGCGAAAACGGCTAATGACTTATGAAAGAATGCGTATTCTATTTTGACATTCATTATAAAATAATCGGGGGTTATGCGGGCCTGAATGGCAGAAGCAGATTGCTCCTGCCTTTTTTTATATAAGCCGGTGAAGCTTGCGGTAAAATTATGACACTGGTAGATCAGAGAAAAATTAGTAAGGAATTTAGCATGTGAGGAAATGTAAAATGACGGAACCGTATCGCTGCTTTTGCTGTTGAGCCATACGAAGCCGGCAGATGCGCTAATGCTTTGGTTTTCATTTAAGGTATGCAGGTATTGTATGTCTGTTTCAAAGCCGGACGTATTTACTGTTGCTATATTTTTTGCTAAAGCGTATACTCCCGCAGGCGAAAGGTTTTCTTTTCTCGGCATATCGCCGTATTCCGTATTGCTGTAATCAATCAGGCGCTGGTGGAAGCGCTGGAAGAAGGTGGAGGAAATCTTCAGCTTATCCTGCAGGAACCAATCGGCGCCAGCCTCATAACTAAAAGACCTTTCCGCTTTAAGTCCGGGATACCCAACCCGCTGGCCATTTGGAATACTGGTTTTATTATAGTTATTATATCGCTCGGTAAAATCTGCATCTCTTATTGTTTTTCCCGCGCTGCCACGGATCTGCCAGTTATTGATCTTGTACGAAAGGTCAAGCTGGGGAACGAACTCGGCAGGGATTTTTTCAAACAGCACGAGTTGTACGGAAGGGCGCACTACAAAATGTTGTGCAATTTGCTGCGAAACGGATACAAAAGGCGATGCCATATACAGGGAGTGATTACCCCTGTCGTTGGAACGGATAATTTTTTGCTGGTAGTTCATGCCGCTAACCAAAGTGGTTTTTGAGCTTAGCTGGTTTTGGTAAAGGAGCAGTGCCTGGAATACCTGCGAGATATTTTTATTAGGCGCAGAAGCCTTATTATAGATAAAATCATCCTTAACCTGTTTAAAGCCGGCGTTTAATGAAAGGCTTTGCTTTTCTGTATGATAGCCTATCCTGACCTGGTTCCACATAGCTGTAACCTGTTCTGTTGCGGTATCGGACAGGTTGGGGGTATAAAAATTCTGGGCCGAAAAATCGCGCTTATCATATGCCGTACGGTAGGCAATATTCCAGTTAGCGTTAAGATGGTAGTTGGCCGAAACGGATGCGGTGGTGTTATGAAAAAAACCTTTGGTACCTCTTTGCTGTACGCCGTTTGCATTATTGGTTAATACGCCGCCGCCGATGCTCAGGTTATTCTTGCTGCAAAAAAAGCCGGCATCGGTATTCAGGAAGCCATATTCACCTGCAGAAATGCCTGCCGAAATATGGGTTTGCTCCTGATTTTGTTTATTGGCGAATGATTTGGTAATAATATATATTACGCCTCCTACCGCGTCGGCGCCGTGAATGGCGGAAGAGGCGCCTTTTAAAATTTCAATCCTTTCTATTTCAGAAGGAGCGATGGGGATATAGCTATTGAAATGACCGGTGTTGGGATCGTTCAGCCGCATACCGTCTAATATTACCAGTACCTGTTGAAACGTTCCGCCACGTAACACAATATCGCTCTGCGACCCCATGGGCCCGCGTGCCTGTATTTCCACGCCAGGCACATACCGCAGCAGCTCGTCTAAGGAATGCACCGGTAGATTTTGAATGCGATCTCCTTTTATTATGGTAATATTTCTTCCGGTTTCCGAAGCTCTTTTTTGGCTTAAAGTAGCGGTTACCGTAATAGGGTCTAGCTCTATTTCCTGCGCATGGGCAAGGGAAATAGTTATAAGGAAAGTGGCAGTTAGTACTTTGCTAATGGTATTCATACGTGGGCAAAAGTAGTAAAATGAGCGAATAATGATTACTGCTTCTATCTTTGCGGTATGCACATAGATATTATTACCGTATTGCCGGAATTATTAGAAAGCCCGCTTTCGCATTCTATCATGAAACGGGCGAGAGACAAGGGGTTGCTGCATGTGGGCGTACACCAGTTAAGACAATGGGCTGTAAATGCTTACGGGCAGGTAGATGATTACCAGTATGGTGGTGGGGCCGGTATGGTAATGATGTGTGAGCCTTTGGTGAATGCCATTGAACACTTATGTAAAAACAGAACTTACGACGAGATCATTTACCTCACTCCCGACGGGGAGCAATTTAACCAGAAAACAGCCAACCGGCTTTCTTTGCAACAGAATTTATTGCTGATCTGTGGTCATTATAAGGGCATTGATGAAAGAGTGCGGGAACATTTTATAACAAAGGAAATCTCCATCGGCGATTATGTGTTAAGCGGCGGCGAATTGCCCGCGGCCATACTGGTGGATGCTATCGGGCGTTTGTTGCCGGGCGTTTTAAACGATGAAACTTCCGCGCTTTTTGATTCATTCCAGGATAATTTATTAGCACCACCGGTTTATACACGTCCGGCTGAGTACAGAGGATGGAAGGTGCCGGAAATACTGCTCAGCGGCGATCCGAAAAAAATAGCCCACTGGCGCTATGAAATAGCTGTACAGCGAACTAAGGAGAGGAGACCCGATATCACTGACGAGGAAAGCAATGTTTAATTGCTGGTATCTTTAACTTTCAGATATGAAGCCGTTTATTGTATTGATGATGGTGCTATGTTTTGTTTTTTCAGCCTGCCGCAGCCGGCAGAATGAAACGCCTGTAGTGGAAGACAGAGACACGACCATTACCGTATCTAATGCATATACACAACTGTTCTTCGATAGTATTGCTTTGGAACACTATATTCAGCAGCAGCCATTTTCAGATAGTATAGCCAACCGGTTCCGCAGCTTTTATAATGCACGCAATTATCAGTACGCCTGGTTTTTTAACGATGGACCTGCAGAGCAGGCTTACAATTTTTTAAATTTGCAGAGCGATTATATATCATATAGCAGAGACAGCAGCTTATATAACCCGGTATTGCAACAGGTGTTTGATACCCTGAAAGCCGGAGGACATTTCGTTCCTTTAAACGATTCCAACCGTTTAAAAGCGGAATTGTCGCTTACCATCCAGTTCTTTCGTTATGCAGAAAAGGCTTACCAGGGAGATCGTAATTTAAACAGCAACGATTTGAAATGGTATATCCCGCGGAAAAAAATAAACGAAGTAGCCTTGCTGGATTCTCTTATTGCGCATAAGGGTGAAAAAGTTGCCAGCTATGAGCCGGTAAACATTTATTACCAACGCCTGAAACAAAAGCTCCTGGATTATTATGCTATGGAAAGAACAGGGGAATGGCAGCCGCTTGTTACCAGCCGGAAGAAACTGGAATTGGGCGATACCGCGGCAGTTATTGCTGCTATAAAGCAAAGGTTATTGCTTTTGCAGGACATGCGTTTTGCAGATACCTCTTCGTTATTTACAGATTCCTTACAAATGGCGGTTAAGAAATTTCAGCTAAGGCACGGAATGCAGGCCGATGGCATTATTGGTGCTGCCACACTTCGTAAAATGAATGAGCCGCTGCAGGCTGCTATCCGCAAGATGCTGATTAATATGGAACGAATGCGATGGGTTCCTTCAGAAATAAACAGCGACTATCTCCTGGTGAATATTCCCGATTTTAAATTGCACGTGTTTGAGAATGGCAGCCTTTCATTCAGTATGAATGTGGTGGTGGGAACTACACAGCACAATACTGTTGTTTTTAGCGGCGACCTGAAGTATGTTGTATTCAGCCCTTACTGGAATGTGCCTCCGAGCATTGTAAAAAATGAAATTATGCCCGGCATGGAAAAGAATAAAAATTATATTGCCCGGCATAATATGGAAATCACCGGTTATTCGGGCACAATACCCATAGTGCGGCAAAAGCCCGGGCCTAACAACTCACTTGGCAAAGTAAAATTTTTGTTTCCCAACAGCTACAATATTTACCTGCACGATACGCCCCAGAAAAGCTTATTCGGTGAAACAAGAAGAGCATTCAGCCATGGATGCATCCGTTTAAACGAACCCCGGAAATTAGCTGAATTTCTCTTGCGTAACGACAGTGCCTGGACTGCATCAAAAATAACTGGGGCTATGAATAGCGGTAAAGAAAAGTATGTTACGCTGAAAGAGCCGGTAAAAGTATTTATTGGCTATTTTACAGCCTGGGTAGATTCAAAAGGTGAATTGAATTTCAGGGATGATATTTACGGGCATGACACAAGGATTGCCAAAAAAATGTTTGAAAAAGGAGAATAGGTGTTTCCCGTTACAGTATATTAATCTTCTGCATCACACCCGATTTATGGGTTTTGCTGATGGGTATCATATTGCCGTTTATGAATAAAACATTTTCCTGTATATCGTTGATCTTGGTAAAATTTACAATATAGGAACGGTGCACTTTCATAAACACCTGCGGGTTTACCTTGGTTTCTAAATTTTTGATGGTGTTGTGGGTGATGTATTTTTTTGCGGGAGTGATGAACTTAACGTAGTCGCCCATGCTTTCAATGAAAAGGATATCGTCGTTGTGCAGGCGGATCAGTTTGCCATCCGTTTTTATGAACATGTGATCCTGCTCGGAACCACCATTGAGCTGCTCTGTTTTTTTACTTACTTTTTGCACTGCTTCTAAAAAGCGCTGGTAAGTAAACGGCTTCTTAAGATAGTCGGTAACGTTGTACTGGAACGCATCATAAGCATATTCTGTTTTTGAAGTGGTAAGAATTACCTGTGGTGTATATACCAGTTGATCTAACAGTTCAAAGCCGGTGGCGCCGGGCATTTCAACATCTAAGAAAATAAGATCCACTACATTGTCTTTCAGGAACTGCATTGCGTCTTCTGCATTGAGGAAATGATGCGCAACGTCTACTACCCCGGATTTTTCGCAGAACCTTTTAAGAAATTCTGCAGCAACCTGGAGATCTTCTACAATAATGCTTTGATACTTCATAGATATTGGGTATTGTGCTGTTTCAGCCGTTTAATTTCTCTTTCAGCCTTTTTCATCGCTTCAAGCGTTATGTCCTTAATATGATGGAACCCCTCTTCTGCTTCTGCTGCTGTTGCAAACCGGAGGCAGTCCTGTTCAAATGCTGCAAATTCCTCCATGAGCTTATTCATGCCTATATAACCTAACAGGGGCTTCATTTTATGAATTACTTTTTTCAGTCCGGGTATATCCCCGTCGTGAAACCTGGATGCTGCCAACTGCTGTTCGTTACGGAGCTGCTGAACGGAAGATTCAAAAACCATTTCCGCCTGCTGGAGGTCGTCACTATATAATTCCTGCAGAAATGCGATGTCCAGTTCAGATGAAAAATGGAATACTATTTTCTGATCTTCATTATACATGATCACAATTTGTATAGCATAAAGGCGTTTTACCTTTTGCGTTGAATATATATAAATGCGGTAAAATCATCATCTCAGCTTATGCAAACGAACATTTTAGATAAATTAGTATCTTTTTGTTACAGTATTTTAAACAGTGGCATTGATCCTGCAAAGGGACATGAAGAGAATAAGGAGGTACAACGACTCATCATTTTTATCTTTTTCGGAATAGGCGTAAACCTTATTTCCGTAATAATGAATGTTGTGCATGGGCTGTATATCAGTATTTCCCTGAATATTACTTCTATCATTTTATTGTCGGTATGTTATTTTTTAAACAAAGATGGTAAACGGGTATTTGCCAAGGTGCTGGGCATCATTACCATTAATCTCTACCTCTTTGCTATAAGCTATGCAGAAGGACTAAGGGCCGGAGAGCATATGTACTATTTTCCTTTTTTATTAGCGCTGATCTTTGTTATTGATATTCGCAAGAATTATGAAGAGCTGATTCTGACTTCCGTAGTAACTTTTATTACCGCGGCATTAATTTTTATTGTGGCGCCTTATGTAAGCAATGTACAAACCATCAGCACGGAGCAATACAGCGCTTTATTCAGCTCAAATCTTAGTCTTTCATTAGTTATAACAGCATGCTTTACGTATTATATCTTAAAAACCCTGGAAATCAATGAAGAAAAGCTGCTGGATGAAACAAGGTTTAAGGATACCGTGTATGATACCTCTTTAGACAGTGTGTTCATTGTTGATACGCTCAGCATGGTAATAACCGGCTGCAACAAAAAGGCCATTGAAGTGTTTGGCTTAACAGGTAAAGAAGAGATAGTGGGTACGTCAGCCAAACAACTCCTGGGTAATATAATGGAAGAGCATATAGTGGTACAGGGCAGGCAGCAGTTTACCAAAAAATCTCCGTGGTACGGCAATATGGATTTTGTACGAAAGGATGATAGCCCTTTTTTTGCGTATGTAAACATCGTTCCTTTCTCGCACAGGGAGTATCATTTTTGCAAGATCAGCATCCTGGATATTACTGAAATAAAAATTGCCGAGTTTGAAATATTGAAAGCCAAGGAGAAGGCGGAAAAAGCGGTTCAGGTAAAGTCCAGGTTTTTATCGAATATGAGTCATGAGCTCAGAACTCCTTTAAATGCCATTATAGGCACTACAAACATCATATTGCATGAAGAGTACCTTCCATCGCAAAAACAAAGCTTTGAAGTGCTCAAATATTCTTCAGAGCACATGATGCAGTTGGTGAATGATATTCTCGACTTTAGTAAAATAGAAGCAGGAAAAATGGTGCTTGAAAATGCGCCGTTTAATGTGAAGGCTTTTGTGCAAAAAGTGATGGCTCCTTTTGCTGCTCCCGTTGCCGCTAAGCAACTGGAGCTTGAAATTGAAGTTAATGATAATGCGAACCTGGAAGTATATGGCGATGAGATGCGGCTGATACAGGTAATGAATAACCTGGTGGCGAATGCCATTAAGTTTACGGAAAAAGGAACGATTGCGATTGAGGTAAAGGCGGTTGCACAGAAGAGTGAGCAGGCTGATATTTATATCGCGGTTAAAGATACCGGCATCGGTATCGCACAAAATAAGATGCGGCAGATATTTGAAAGCTTTACACAGGCTGATATTGAAACAACAAGAAAATTTGGCGGTACAGGGCTGGGGCTTGCGATCAGCAAAAAAATTGTTGATCAAATGGGAGGGAACCTGCAGGCAGAAAGCAATGTAGGCATTGGCAGCACCTTTTATTTTACGCTTAGCTTTAAAATTGCCAGGCGGCAAAAATCGTACGTTGATGAAAATAAGCTGAAAGGGCTTTCCAGCCTGGAAGGAATAAAGGTGTTGCTGGCGGAAGATAATCCTATCAATATGATCGTTGCCAAACGGTTTTTGCAAAAATGGAACATGGAGGTAATTGAAGCCGAAAACGGCGTAAAGGCAGTAGCGCTTTTTCATCAGCACCAGCCCGACCTGCTGCTCATTGACCTGGAAATGCCCGAAATGGACGGAGCGCAAACCGTTGCTGAAATAAGAAAAACACACCCTTATATTCCCATTATTGCTTTTACAGCGGCAACCTATGAAAACATAAAGGAAGATTTGCTCAGTAAAGGCTTTAACGATTATGTGCCCAAGCCTTTTAAGCCCGAAGAGCTGCACTCAAAAATCATGGACTCTGCATCGCCCGGCTTTAATGAGCACAGAAAAGCATCTTAGACGAAAGTGTCATTGTTAATCCGCAATGCACAGCAGCTATCCATTATTGGTATTGGCTTCCTGTATATTAGCCCTCTGTTTATTACCCCTTAATTGGTTTGCTCCAGGGCTTTAATATCAAGTGAGGTATTAACTTCAATTTTACTGATGCTGGATTTTATTTCCCCTACCATAGCATTGCTTGTTACAGTATTATAGGCAAAAACAAAGCCTTCGGGCGTTTTACGGTAATCCGAAAAATCGGTAGTTTGTGTAACCGGTTGCTGATCTACTTCGGTTTTTACAACATTGCGGATCACATAATAAGTGTTGGGATCCAGATAAAAAGTACTTTCATAGTTTTCCCTGCTCAGTACGATCTTGTAAGCCAGAATGTTGTCAACCGAATCTCGTCCTTCATACACAGCGGTAAATCCTCTTGCTTTGTAATCGGTTAATTCGCTTCCTGCAATCAAAGTTCCTTCCGCTGCTTTTATGGCATCATCGGGCAGTGGACGGGCTTCTGTGCTGCCCGTTAAAGGGTTGATCATCCAGCCTTTATCCGTAGCTATAAAGGTGATCATTTTTTGCCCCTGGAACGCCACTTCCTGGCGCGAAGCCATACCGTACATTATCCATTGCCTGGCCGGCATTTGCATGCCCATTACTTCTATATTGGCTTCAATAAAAATATTTTTCAATGCAGACAGGTTTTCTTTACCCCCCAGTGCTTTCATATAGTTCGCTTGTAACTCATCCACTTTTTGTGCCTGTATAGGGATAGCCATGATGCTTATAAAAGCAGTGAGTATCGTGAATCTTAATTTTTTCATTGATCTGTTTTTAATGGTTTTCGCCAAAAATAAGTATTTCCCGTCTGTTTATATTTTCCGTTTATCATTTAACTTGTTGTCATATCATTAATTCCTGATCATAATGACACGTACTAATCAAATTAAGGGCCGGATCGTGGATATTTTACAGCAAACCACCTACCCGGGGATCATTTCTGTTGCCGGGAGCAGGATACAGGCAATACAGAAAACAGAGGATGCGGATGATCCTGATCTCCCTTTTATTTTGCCGGGTTTTATTGACGCACATATTCACATTGAAAGTTCCATGCTCGTGCCTTCGCAATTTGCAAGGCTTGCCGTGGTACATGGCACGGTAGCCACCATAAGCGATCCCCATGAAATAGCTAATGTTTGTGGTATGGAAGGCGTGGAATACATGATCAGTGATGGCAAAAAAGTTCCTTTCCATTTTTTCTTTGGCGCTCCCAGTTGCGTGCCGGCTACTGTATTTGAAACTCCCGGAGCAGAGCTAAATGCTGATGACATTGAAAGGCTGCTGCGCAAAGACGACATTAAATACCTGAGCGAGATGATGAATTTTCCCGGCGTTTTAACAGGGGATGCCGGCGTAATGAAAAAGATTGCTGCTGCGCATGCGCTTAATAAGCCTGTAGACGGGCATGCGCCTGGGCTCAGGGGCGAACAGGCTAAACAGTATATTGATGCCGGTATTTCAACGGATCATGAATGTTTTACCAGGGAAGAAGCATTGGATAAGCTGCAATACGGCATGCATATCCTGATAAGAGAGGGAAGCGCGGCTAAAAACTTTGAAGCCTTAATTGATCTGTTGCACGATTACCCGGAAAAGATGATGTTTTGCAGCGACGACAAGCACCCCGACAGCCTGGTTGAAGGGCATATTAATCAATTATGTGCGAGGGCAGCAGGCAAAGGAATAGACGTATATAAAATATTAAGGGCGGCCTGTGTAAATCCTGTTTTACATTACCGGCTCGACGTGGGATTGCTCCGCGAGGGCGACGGCGCGGATTTTATACTGGTTAAAGACTTAACCCGCTTTGAAGTGCTGCAAACCTGGGTGAAAGGTGAATTGGTAGCAGACAAGGGCAGGAGCCTGGTGCAACCGGGGGTGAACGGCGGAGTGATCAATAATTTTAGCTGCAAAAAGAAAACAGTACAGGATTTTTCCTTTGCAGAAACGAATGCTTTATTACCGGTAATAGAAGCATTGGACGGTCAGCTTATTACCAACAAATTATTACAGGAACATCCGGTAATGGCTCCGGATACGCGAAATGATATATTGAAAATAGTAGTGGTTAACCGTTACACCAATGCTCCTGTTGCCAAAGCCTTCATTAAAAATTTTGGCTTAAAAAAAGGAGCCATAGCTTCTTCGGTTGCGCACGACAGTCATAATATTGTTGCCGTTGGAGCAGATGATGAATCCATATGCCATGCGGTAAACGGGATCATTGAGCGCAGGGGAGGAGTGAGCTTGTGGGCGCCTTCGAACGGCAATACTGAACCGTTGAGCATGATATTGCCACTCCCCGTGGCGGGGCTGATGAGTACAGAGGATGGCTACAGCGTAGCTGAACGCTATGCGATAATGGATAAAGCCGCCAAAGCACTTGGATCAGCTTTGTCTGCGCCCTATATGACATTATCCTTTATGGCGCTGTTGGTAATACCTCATTTAAAATTAAGCGATAGGGGATTGTTTGACGGTGATGCTTTCAGGTTGCTGTAAGCGCTATTCTCCTATCGTTGTTCTGCAAAGTACCGGTGAAAATACGGGATGGTTTCAATACCCTTGTAAAAATTGAAAATATCAAATTTTTCATTGGGCGAATGCAGGTTGTCGCTGTCTAATCCAAAACCCATAAAAACAATTTTAATTCCCAGTTCTTTCTCAAACAGCGAACAGATAGGAATGCTTCCCCCGCCCCGAACCGGAATAGGAGACTTTCCAAAAGTAGTTTCAATGGCTTTTGCTGCGGCCCGGTAGGCAGGCGAGTCAATAGGCGTCATATAAGGTTCGCCGCCATGATGTTCTTCTGCTTTTACCGTTACGCCTGGCGGGGCGATCTGTTTAAAATATTGTAATAGTTTGGCGGTTATATCTGCCGATGACTGGTTGGGTACCAGGCGAGCGGATATTTTTGCATGTGCTTTTGCAGGTAAAACTGTTTTTGCGCCTTCTCCTGTATAGCCGCCCCATATACCGTTTAGCTCCAGTGTTGGGCGGATGCCGGTTCTTTCATTGGTAGTATATCCTTTTTCACCCCACAAAGCACTCACCCCAAGGTCTTTTTTATATGCTTCTTCATCAAAAGGGGCTTCGGCCATCAGTTTTCTTTCTTCCGCGGTAGCCATTACCACATCATCGTAAAAACCCGGAATAGTAATGTGGTTGTTTTCGTCATGACAGGAAGCGATCATTTTTGCGAGCATGGTAACAGGGTTGGCAACGGCGCCGCCATATACGCCGCTATGCAGGTCGCGGTTAGGCCCCGATACTTCTACCTCAATATAAGAAAGTCCGCGAACGCCTATATCTATGGAAGGATTGTCCATGCTGATCATTGCCGTATCGCTGATAAGAATTACATCGGCGCTCAGCAATGCTTTGTGTGAAGCAACAAATTTGGCTAAGTTAGGAGATCCGATTTCTTCTTCGCCTTCAATAATGAATTTTATATTGGTAGACAGGGTATTGGTTTTAACCAATGTTTCCAGTGCTTTAACGTGCATGTAAAATTGTCCTTTATCATCGCAGGACCCGCGGGCAAAAATTTTTCCATCCCTGATCACCGGGTCAAAAGGACCGCTGTTCCATAAGTTGAGCGGATCCGGTGGCTGCACATCGTAATGACCGTATACCAGTACGGTTGGTTTGGCCGGATCGGTTATTTTTTCTCCATATACAACAGGATGTCCTTCGGTAGGGAATAGTTCCGCTTTATCGGCGCCTGCTGCAAGCAGACTTTGTTTAACGGCTTCGGCACAGGTTACCATATCTTTTTTATGGGCACTGTTGGCACTTACCGAAGGGATGCGCAACAGGTCCAGCAGTTCATTCAAAAAGCGGTCTTTATTTTTTAACTGGTATTCCTTCCATGCTTGCATGATCTTTAAATTTCAGGTGAAAAATAAGTATAGCGAAATTAGGTGCTTTTTACATACCCGGCAGGGTAAACTTTACACTTAAAGCCGGTTGGTTACCGTTTAAGGCATCGAAAAATAATTTTACATTTTCTTTGTGAAGTGTATTTTGCTTATGCAACGCATCGCTTTATCTTTGCCACCGTATTGCACGTCATATATCAGCCTTTGCTGGTCCAACCGTTACAGGAAGGTTCTGGCAAAGGCTGAGCCAATTAAGGGCTATCCAGGTATTGTTTTTTTGCGCAAGAGCATAACTGCCGCGGAAAGAATGATATACACGAGGGCTAAGCCTATCAGTAAAAACTTCAATATGGCCATGATGGTAGTAACTGCTGATGTAAAAGCAGTGGCGGAAAAATGAACAGAAAAGCTCATGGCAATATTTTCTATTGCATCAAAAATCATTGCCAGCAAGCTTCCAAAAGCCAGCAATACGCCCAATCGCTGCGGCCAGCCTGTTTGATAATGAACAGAAAAATACCCGCAGGTGGAATAAAGAAAAAGTCCGTAAAAGGGGATAAACAAAAAATCTAACAGCATATTAACCCTGAATGCGCTCTGCAGAGCACTTTTCCATGCATTTACTATGGATTGCGTATGCGATGCCGTATAACTGAATTCTAACGACAGGATGCCTGAAGGAGACAGGGGGGTAACGAGCTGATTCCCCTGTATTTGGAGCAGCAGCAGGAAAAAAATGGTTCCGGCAAGAAAAAAGCCAATGATTTTCCAGTTCGTCATTTTTTTACTTTTTTAACAAGCAAACTGATGCTTTTAAAAAAACGGTAGTAAAACTCTTTATTGAATAGTTGCGAGTCGTGCATGGCCTTATAGGTAAAAAATATGCCTATAGGAAGCAGCACCATGGTAGAAAGCCACATGCCAAAAAAAGCCGAAGTAATATCTTCCCGCACAAATTTTTCGCCGAACATATTAAGGAGATGAAAAATAAGAAAGAAAATAACGGCTATTACCAAAGGCATGCCCATTCCCCCTTTACGGATAATAGACCCCAGGGGCGCGCCTATTAAAAAAAGAACAACGCAGGCAAAAGATAATGAAAATTTCCTGTGCCATTCAATGAGGTGAAAGCGGAGGTCTTTTTGCTTCACCCGGGCTTCTTCCGCAATAATGTCAAGGCTGTTTTTCTGGCTGCTTATCCTGTCAATAGCCCTGCTCATTACCGTTTTCCTGGCTGAGTCGGGAAGCAGCCGGTTGTATCCTACACCGTCAGGTGGCTGCAACGCCAATGCTACACTGTTGTTTTTAGCATCGTATTGTGGTTGTTTGGGGACCAGGGGCCTGTTCGCTTCCCGGATTTGAATAGCAGCGGCTTCCACCTTTTCAGCAACAGGGTATGCCTGTTGCTGAGGGAGGAATTCACGCCGCACAAAAGTATAGTTAATGCCCACCTCCCGGTCTGTTTTCTTTTCTATATCGCTGCCGGCTGTTTTCTTTAAAGAATCAATGGTTTTATCTAACTGCTTTACATTAAGCATCCTGAAATTATCCTTAAAAAGACTGTCGGGTGTTTGCATCATTTTAAATGAGCTCAGGTCAAATACCTTTTTATAATGCTTAAAGCCTAACCTTATGTAATCTGTATTAATGGTGTAGGAAGGCCCCCTTTCTTCGTAGCGCCATCCGTTCTCTAAGTAAAATTCAAGAAATTTTTTATCAGCGCTGATGTTCATTTTTCCATGTTCGGAAATGATAATATTATCCTGCAGATTGTAGTTTCTTTCAAAGATGATAACATTATGGATAGTGGTGTTGTCTTTATCTTTTTTCCCGATTTTAATGGTATAGCCTTCAAATTCCCTGAAAAACACACCCTCTTTGAGGTTGAAAGCGGGCTTTGCAACCGTTATGTCGTACAGCAGGGTTTGAAATTTTAGCTGTGCCACGGGGATAATGTAATTGGAGAATAAAAAGGCAACTATGGAAATAAGGAAAGAAATAATAAATAAAGGACGCATAAAACGCTGGAGCGGTATGCCGGCCGATTTGATGGCAACGGTTTCAAAGCTTTCCCCCAGCTTGCCAAAGGTCATAATAGACGATATGAGTATGGCTAAGGGTAAGGCTAACGGCACTGCGGTAGCGGTAACGTAGCTGGTTAAGCGAAGGATCATAAAAAAATCAAGTCCTTTCCCTACCAGGTCATCTATATACTTCCAGAAAAACTGCAGTACCAGAACAAACAGGGTGATAAAAAAAGTAGCGATAAACGGACCAATAAAGGCTTTTACTACAAGCTGATCTAATTTTTTAATCACGGTTTTTACGCTTACTGTTTTATACTGCTATAACTTTAGCCAATGGATACCGCAAAAATACAGTTTTCGGCAGATGAACTGCGTTTGGTTACCGATGCGCATGTTATTTTAACAAAGAACCGCATTATTGAGGAAATATATGGCTTTTTTGGTTTGCTGGCGAACAGCTACGGGATGCTGTTTGCAGCGCTTTCTTCTGCAGAAGGCATCAGTTACCATCCTAAAATTTCACGTGGTGAAAACTATAACGGGTTACCCTACGTGATACTGGATTATCCGAAACATTTCACTAAGCACCATATTTTTGCTATTCGCACCATGTTCTTATGGGGAAACGATTTTAGCATTACCCTCCACCTGAAAGGACGATATAAAGTGCTTTTTGCAGAAGCACTTTATGAAAACGCGGCATTGTTAAAGCAGCACGGATGGTTTATGCAGGTATCGGGCGATGAATGGCAGCATCATTATACGCCTGCCACGCATACGCCTGTTGCCGGTATTGCGGCTCACGATTTGCATGCTGTTATTAAAGACCTGCCTTTCACAAAACTGGCATTTTATTTTTCCCTGCAGCAGTGGGAAGATGCGGAGCGTAAATTTTCGGAAAGCTTTTTCAATATCATCAGGGTGCTGGGTTTCCGGTAAACGGACTATGCACCTATACGGTGAAATAATTCTTTTACCTGGTAATCCCAGAGGCGGCTTTGATCGGCCAGTTCTTTTTTTTCGGCAAAATCCTTGATTACCAGTATGGTTTGGTTGGTAACTTCAGATTTTTCAATGCTAAATTCAAAATATTCTTCTTTTGGGGCATGTGTCCAGTGAAAGCGGATAAACTTATTTTCTTCCCCTTCCAGCACTTCCGCTTTATCGGTAGAACCTTCCCAGGTAAAGCTGAAAACCATATCTCTTTCATCAACCTTATCTGCAAACCATTCCTGGAGCCCTGCGGGGGTAGAAAGAAATTCATATAATATGGAGGGAGAGCAGCGAACCGGATATTCTAATGTATATAATTGTTTTTTACTCATTTGTCAGTCTGTTAGTCGTAATGCACGATAACCTGCAATAATATAAAATTAATGGAAGCATCAAAGTTTTTTAGAGAATATTTTTTTCTCCCGGCGGGTAACAAAATGCCTGCAACGGTTATTTTGAAGAGGAAGGGGCTGATCCTCAGGTAATAATATTTTTTTCTGGTACCTGCTATTTGCTTAAATTGCCGGGGAAGTGCAATTTCTTATGGTAGCCAGCGTTTTATGGATGAATCCGTAAATATACGAATTCCAGTAAACCTCTTAAATATGCCTGCATATGAGTATGCGTCAACTCAAAATCACGAAGTCCATTACCAATCGTGAATCACAGAGTCTTGAAAAGTACCTGCAGGAGATCGGCAGGGTAGAGCTGATCAGTCCTGAAGAAGAAGTAAAGCTGGCAGGACTTATTAAACAGGGCGATCAGCATGCGCTGGACCGCCTTACCAAAGCCAATCTGCGTTTTGTGGTTTCTGTAGCCAAACAATACCAGAACCAGGGCTTATCGCTACCGGATCTCATTAATGAAGGTAATTTGGGGCTTATCAAGGCCGCCCAGCGTTTTGATGAAACAAGAGGGTTTAAATTTATATCATATGCCGTATGGTGGATCCGCCAGAGCATCCTGCAGGCATTGGCAGAACAATCCCGTATTGTGCGTCTTCCGCTCAATAAGGTAGGGCTTACCAACCGGATCAACAAAGCTTTTCAGCAATTAGAGCAGGAATATGAACGGGAACCTTCCGCGGAAGAATTGGCGGATTTGCTCGACATAGATTCTGATGAAATTGCAGCCACGCTCGGGGTGGCCGCCAGGCATGTAAGCATGGATACCCCTTTGTCGGATGGAGAAGACAGCACATTGGTTGATGTGATGGAAAATCCCAATGCCGACAGTGTGGACATGAAAATCGCTCATCACGAGTCATTGAAGAAGGAAATAGAAAGATCGTTACACACCTTAACAGACCGTCAGCAGGATGTGATACGCTTCTTCTTTGGTATAGGCTTCGATAATCCCATGAGCCTTGAAGATATTGGGGAAAGGTTCAATCTTACCCGCGAAAGAGTGCGGCAGATCAAAGATAAAGCCATTACCAAGCTCAGGACAACCTCAAGATGCAAGCTGTTAAAAACTTATTTGGGTTCATAATTCTACTCATCTTTACTTTGCTTAACTTTGCAACGTTTTCAAAAGTGAACAATAAAATCCTGTTCACTTTTTTTGTGTGAAAAGCGGGTCCCTTATGGTAATCGTTATGGTGTTGCCGCTTTTTAAAAATGATTAAATAAGCAGTGTATGTTTGAGTCATTGTCTGAACGGTTAGATACAGCCTTTAAGCAACTAAAAGGCGAAGGAAGAATTAACGAGCTGAATATCGCCAACACGGTAAAGGACATACGCCGTGCGCTGGTTGACGCTGATGTGAACTATAAGATAGCCAAAGAGTTTACCGATACGGTAAAAACCAAAGCGCTGGGTGAAAAAGTGCTTACGGCGGTAAGTCCGGGCCAGCTAATGGTTAAAATAGTGAAGGATGAGCTGGCGGAGCTGATGGGAGGTTCGGAAAGCGAATTTAATATTACCGGCAATCCTGCCGTTATTTTAATTGCCGGGCTGCAGGGAAGTGGTAAAACCACTTTCAGCGGCAAGCTGGCCAATTATCTTAAGACAAAAAAAGGGAAATCGCCGCTGCTCGTTGCCGCCGACATTTACCGCCCTGCGGCAATTGACCAGTTGAAGATATTAGGGGAGCAGATACAGGTGGAAGTTTATAGCGAGCCCGAAAATAAGGACGCCGTGGCTATCGCGCAGAACGCGGTTAAGGAGGCCAGGAGCAAAAATAAAAATGTAATTATTATAGACACGGCGGGGCGTTTGGCTGTAGATGAGGTGATGATGCAGGAGGTAGCGCATATTAAAGATGCGGTTAAACCCCAGGAGATCCTTTTTGTAGTAGATGCCATGACCGGGCAGGATGCGGTGAACACGGCTAAAACGTTTAACGACCGGCTTGACTTCACAGGCGTGGTGCTAACGAAATTAGATGGTGATACCCGTGGCGGCGCCGCGCTTTCTGTTAAATATACCGTTAAGAAGCCGATAAAATTTATAAGCAGCGGCGAAAAGCTGGATACGCTGGATGTGTTTTACCCGGAAAGAATGGCCCAGCGTATTCTGGGAATGGGCGACATCACAACTTTGGTAGAGAAGGCCCAGGAGCAGTTTGACGAGGTGCAGGCCGCCAAACTGCAAAAGAAAATGCGGAAGAACCAGTTCGACTTCCAGGATTTCTTAGACCAGTTGCAGCAAATAAAAAAAATGGGCAATATAAAAGACCTGATGGGCATGATACCCGGAATGGGCAAGGCTATTAAAGATGTTGATGTAAGCGATGATTCTTTTAAAGGAATAGAAGCGATGATCAATTCTATGACGCCTTTTGAAAGAGCCAATCCCGATGTAATAAATCCCGGCAGGCGGGCCCGTATTGCCAAAGGAGCAGGGAAAGACCTTACGGAAGTTAGCCAGTTTATGAAACAGTTTGAACAAATGAAACAAATGATGAAAATGATGAATAAGATGCCGATGGGAAGAATGGGTTTGGGAAAACGTTGATTTTTTGTACTTTTAATTTTTGTAAATAGTTTGCAAGACTTATCTTCGCAAACCTTAAGAAAGAAACCATAATGCATCACCCATTTAAAATGTTTATTTTTTATGGCTGTTAAAATCAGACTACAACGTCACGGGAGCAAGAAGAGACCCTTCTATTTTATAGTGGTAGCCGATGCCCGTGCGCCAAGGGATGGAAAATTCATCCAAAAGATCGGTACCTACAATCCACTGGGGCAGCCCACTGCTGTTCAGTTAGACAGGCAAAAAGCGCTTGACTGGCTGCAAAAAGGGGCTCAGCCAACAGATACGGTTCGCCGCATTTTATCTTACAAAGGCGTATTGTATCTCAAACATTTGCTGCGGGGCGTAAGCCTGGGTTTATTTGATGAAGCCACTGCCATGGGCAAGTTCCAGAAATGGCACGAAGAACATGAAGGCAACATCAGGCAGAAACAGGAAGAAGCCGCAAAAGCAAGAAGGCCGAGAAGACCGGTTGCGCCCAGGAAAACTGAGCAAAAAGAAGAAGAAAGTAACTGATCATAAAGTTGCTTCAACTGAATTAAATTGCCTTGCATTACGCAGGGCTTTTTTTTATTGAACACGTTGCCATCTTGCTAAAAAAATGAATGCAGGGAATGCCCGAATATTTTAAAATAGGAAAAATTGTTTCGGCGTTTGGACTGGAGGGCGAAACCATTCTTTTACACAGTCTTGGTAAAAAAACCTCGCTTAAAGGGATAGAAGCCATCTTCATGGAAGATCGCAAAACATCGTTCCTGCCTTATTTTGTTCAATCCGCACGTATAAAAAGCGAAAAGGAAATATACCTTAAGCTGGAAGACATCACCTCCCGGGAAGCTGCATTAAAAATAGTGCAGAAAGAAGTGTGGATGGAAGAAAAGGATTTTAAGCAATTTGCCGCTCCATCGGCGCCTATTGCTTTGCTGGGCTATCATTTGATAGATAAGGGTGAAGATATTGGTAAAATAGACGAAATAATAGAACAGCCACACCAGGTGCTCTGTAAAATTTTGTTAGAAGGGAAAGAAGTATTAATACCCCTGCATGAACAAACATTACAAAGCGTAGATAATAAAAACAAAAAAGTATTTGTTGATCTGCCGGATGGGTTGCTGGAAATTTACAAAAGCAGCTAATACGGTGTGAGAAGTTGAGACGGGAGTGGCGGTAAATAGCGAATGGTGAACGGTGAGATTCACATTGCCTATTGCCTGTTCACTTCTATCTGTTCACTTTTCTCGATAACATACAAATATAATTTGCCTGACTTCACACTATTTTATAAAAATATTCCGCTTGCTTTTTCATTTTTAGTGTTGGCTTAATAGTTGCTGTTAGGTGCACAGGGATGGTTTGCACAATTACAAAAAATTGCACACGGGCTATGGCTTATTAAGCAACTATAACATGAGAAGCAAAAAAAAACAGGGAAGCATGATCACTTTATTACTGGTTATTGTTGCTATTGTATTATTACATGCACTGCGTGATTTCAGGGAAAGCAATAGCAGGAAACATTCCATTGATGCGGTATTATCGGAAGGGGCTACCCGATATTAGATCCCTGCATATTTTTTTTACAATACCCGGTCCTTCATAAATAAAGCCTGTCCATACCTGCACTAACGTTGCGCCGACTTGCATTTTTTCCATCGCATCGTTGCCATCAAAAATACCGCCGCTGGCAATAACAGGTATTGCAGCATTTGTTTGCCGGGTAATTTTTTGCACAATCTGTGTTGATCTTTGTTGCACAGGTTTCCCGCTTACTCCTCCCGCACCTATAGCCTCAATTACGGCTACAGCAGTATTTAATCCCTGCCTGCTGATGGTAGTATTTGTTGCTACTATACCATCCAGTTGAATTTCCCGGGCGAGATCTATCACATCATTAATTTGCTCATCGTTTAAATCGGGTGCAATTTTCAGTAATATTGGCTTGGGGTTGGGTTTTGTGTTATTAATGCTTTGCAGGTTCGACAGGATCTTCATGAGTGCATCTTTTTCCTGCAATGCCCTTAACCCCGGCGTATTGGGCGAGCTAACGTTCACTACAAAATAATCAACGCAATCAAACAAAGCGGTAAAGCATATTTCATAGTCTTTCCATGCATCGGCATTGGAGGTTAATTTATTTTTACCAATATTGCCGCCTATGATTAACGGGGATGCAGTTTTTGCAGCCGCCTGCCGGTTTTTCCATTGGCGTAATCTCCCGGCAATAGCCGTGGCCCCATCGTTATTAAACCCCATCCTGTTAATCAGCGCCCTGTCCTTTGGCAAGCGGAATAATCGTGGCGTATCATTTCCCGGCTGCGCTTTGGGCGTAACCGTTCCTATTTCAACGAACCCGAATCCCAGGCACTCCAACTCGCGCAAATACTTTGCATTTTTATCAAAGCCTGCTCCCAGTCCAACCGGGTTGGTAAAAGTGAGTGTAGCATGCCGGGTTTGGAAAATGGTTGTTAAACGGTCGTTTTCAGGAGGCGTGAAATATTTTTTGATGCTATTCCTGATCCATTTCACGCTGCACAGGCACTTTAATACGTTCATGGAGAAATAGTGTACCTTTTCGGGTGGAAAAAGAAAAAGAATCTTGCGTAATAATATATACATACCGCGCGAAGTTAATAAATGGAACAGAGTAATAGATTGTTACATTATGGTGGCAAAGGAATTGTCTGATATAATGCGTGTTATTAGGTACCGTATAAAGAAACTGCTGGCACAGGTCTGGCTGTTACACCATCGCCACTGTATGGAATGGGATGAAAACGCTGGACAGAAATAAAATAACGCTGATAATTAGTTCAGCTGCAGGTTACGACAACATAACTGCTGGCTGCCGGCTTAGATACCAAAGTGGCAGATATTCAGTACAAGCTGCAGCTTAAATTCGGGGGCTTGGAAAAGCATGGAAAACTCACGGGCTGATGCTTTACAACAAGGGAAAACAGTTAAAGTGGAAATTAAAGCGATATGCCAAGAAAGTAGTTTAAGACCTATTGATTTTGAAGTAGATGAATGGATTAATGAGGTTAAGGTTATTCCCAAGAAAACTTTGCAAACTAAAACGGAATAACTTATGATAGACAATGAAATTTATGATCAAATTAAACAAGTAATTAAAGAATCAATTCATGAAGATTGGAAAGTGGCAAATTTATATATTGACAGGCTTGAAGGCTATGTAGCAGCTTACTGCAAATATATAAATATTAAAGATGAAGAGTTAATTATGGATGATTCTAAATTGGGATTTTCATTTAGTTTACTAATACATGAACTTCATTCTAATATGCTAAATAGTGGTAAGGATAATTGGAATAAGTTAGCATTTGTTCTTTTCCCTTCCGGTGAATTCAAAACAGAATTTATATGGGATCAGGCATACCAGGATGAAATAGACGGGCTGAATAAAAAAATCAAAAAAAAGAAGTGATGATGAGGTTATTAACCGAATTTGAAATACAGTATCTAAACCCGGTTCACGATGGCTATCCTGCGTGGGCAGAATATTTATTATAAACCTAATAAAGGTCATGAAAAGTATTATAGAAGCACGAATGTTGACGATAAAGCATCTGAAACCTTTTTTAGAAAAGCAAGGATTTAATGTTAAGCTGAATAAGGGGTTTGAAGCGAGAATAGAAAGGAAAAGAGAGAATGGTCTTGACACAATTGGAATAGGAATGTTGAACTATAATCCGGCGTTCCAGATACGGTATGGTTTTAATAAAATAAACTATTCTAATAACGAGGTATTACTAAAGTTACAGGAAGTAGTCAAACTTGACTATATAGCGGAAAAAAAATCACGATTTCTGTTTTTTAGTTATAGTACGGTAAATGGGTTAGATGAAGACCAATATCTTCCATATATGGAATCAGAGGCGGATGTGGAAAAATGTGTAGGAATGATGATAGATTTTATGGAAACAACCGCATTTTCGTTATTGGATAGATTTGAAGATTTAAAAGAAGTAGATAAGATTGTAAATGGTGAAAATCCCTGGGAAACGGACTGGAAAATGCCCTATGCTTTTGGTGGAAATTTTTATGAGAAAAGATTAATCCTTGCTAAACTGACAGGTAACCCATATTACGAATCTATAGTAAATTTTAACTACGCTACTTTAGAAAAACTTTCCGCAGAGAGCGGGCATCCTTTTGTTTACGACCGTACGGATATAAGTAAACCCCTGCCTGTATTAATAGAAATTTTAAAGGAGGTAAAGCCTTTGTATTAAAAAGAAACACGGTAATGGGGTTTAATATTCCAGGGATTTCATTGATCAAATAATTCGAGAGTAAAAAGAGCTATGCAGGAACCTTGACATTTGTAAAATAGTTTAGATGACAGATATAGAAATTTATCAGAAAATCAAAGATCGGATTACTGAAAGCATTTCGGAGAAATGGGAAAAGGCCGTTGTAGATATAACAAGAGTCGAGGGTTCAGTAGGGTTCACAGGAAGATATTATACAGTGGGAAATACTCAAAAAAATCTTGAAGCAAATTTTGATTTCTTCGATGGATTGGCTTTACATGAACTTCATTCTAATATGCTAAATAGTGGTAAGGATAATTGGAATAAGTTAGCATTTGTTCTTTTCCCTTCCGGTGAATTCAAAACAGAATTTATATGGGATCAGGCATACCAGGATGAAATAGACGGGCTGAATAAAAAAATCAAAAAAAAGAAGTGATGATGAGGTTATTAACCGAATTTGAAATACAGTATCTAAACCCGGTTCACGATGGCTATCCTGCGTGGGCAGGTGGAGAGCGCTGGCTTCAACTGTATGATACAGGTGCAGAAACACAAATTGTTATGACCGAAGGCCTCAGCGATGGAAATGAATCCCTCTACGAAATATATCTTGAATCGGATGACACAATTGACCCTGAAGATTTTAGTAGTAGCTGGCAGGCAAATCTTGTATATGAAACAGGGAAAGTTATTCCCAACGTATTAAACTTTGCAGATAGAATAAAGCTTAATACTTATCTCACTTTACAAATTGAAATGGAAGGCGCACCACCTGAATGGTCACTGGAAGATACTAATGGAAACATTGGGCTTTTTATTGGGTTACAAAATTCATTGTTGCCCGGACTGGAAAAATCCGCTATTGCACTAAATATCAAATTAATGCGGCCGAAAGAGTTATCATATGGTATTCATCATGATAATGCCGGGAGGCTCAGGCTTGCTGAATTATATCTGCAACAGGGTAACACCACCATGTCAAATTTAGAACGGAATAGTGTCGTTTAAGTTTCAGGATACTAAGCCCTTTTCTTCCCGCCGGGGTCATAGCTCCTCACAATGGTTTTCATAGCAGACCCCGGCGCAACTTAAATCCAGTTAGTTTAAAGTCTTTAAGAAGGAAGATTACAAGGTTCTGTTGTCTTTGGCCGGATAACAACAAAAGAAATTGGATAAGTTCATTTTTGTATCGCCGGGTCTGCAAGATTTTGGTATCCATATCGGGAACAATTATCTTTGAACTACAAAGTTGCATAAACAACTAAACTTAAATACCATGCAGGATGCATATATAGTTGCAGGTTTTCGTACAGCCGTAGGAAAATCCAAGCGCGGCGGATTCCGGTTCACGAGGCCCGATGACCTTGCCATAGAAGTGATCAAAAATGTGCTGGCTTCCGTGCCCGGGTTAGAAGCTAAGCGTATTGATGATGTAATTGTAGGCAATGCTGTTCCCGAAGCGGAGCAGGGCTTACAGGTGGGAAGGATCATAGCGGCAAGGGCGCTGGGTATTGAGGTGCCGGGAATGACTATTAACCGCTATTGCGCTTCGGGTTTGGAAGCTATTGCTATTGCAACGGCTAAAATTCGTACCGGCATGGCCGAATGTATAGTTGCGGGCGGAACAGAGAGCATGAGCTTAGTGCCCACAGCGGGCTGGAAAACAGTTCCTGCTTATTCTATCGCTAAAGATGAGCCGGATTATTACCTGAACATGGGGCTTACCGCCGAAGCCGTTGCTAAAGAATATGAAGTAAACCGTGAAGATCAGGATCTGTTTTCTTATCATTCTCATCAAAAGGCTATTACCGCTATACAAAACGGCTATTTTAAAACGGGCATATTACCTGTAACGGTTGAAGACATATACTTAGATGCTAAGGGAAAAAGACAAAGCAGGAGCTATATAATGGATACGGATGAAGGCCCGCGTAAGGACACATCTGTTGAAGTGCTGGCAAAATTAAAGCCCGTTTTTGCGGCGGGCGGGTCGGTTACCGCCGGCAATTCTTCCCAAACCAGCGATGGCGCTGCTTTTGTGATAGTGATGGGGGAAAACATGGTGAAAGAGCTGGGGCTGAAGCCCTGGGCGCGCCTGGTGGCCTGTGCATCGGCGGGTGTTCATCCACGTATTATGGGGGTTGGACCCATTGAAGCGGTACCCAAAGTATTGAAGCAGGCAGGTATGTCGTTGCAGCAGATTGATCTTGTTGAATTAAATGAGGCATTTGCATCGCAGTCCCTTGCCGTAATCCGCAAGCTGGAGCTTAACCCGGACATTGTTAATATAAACGGGGGCGCTATAGCGTTAGGGCATCCCTTAGGCTGTACCGGCTGCAAGCTTACCATACAAATTACACATGATATGAAGCGGCTGAGTAAAAAATATGGTATTGTTACCGCCTGCGTAGGCGGGGGACAGGGAATAGCGGGAATCATCGAAAATATCAACTAAATATTACCGCCGCAGATAATAAAAAGGTGTGATTTTATGTTTTACACCGGGAGTATATCCCGGTTTTTTTTATGCCCGCACCTCATTAGTAATACTACTAAGGTGTTTTACCTGTTGAAGAAAGAGTCAGAATAAATACGCTAAAAGAGAAACCGGCAAAAGGTTTGCTATAGCGTGCCGGGTTATTCTTTTAATTCAATATTCATATCCTATGAACAGAAGAGCATTTTTGACCGCTTCCGGCACAAAAAAGAAAAGTCTTACCGCCCGGGCTGTTGTTACCGGGCGAACGAGCAGTGGCATTGAACCCTATACGGGCGTATGGACGGGGAATGAAGTGATCCATTTGCTGAAGCGAACAATGTTTGGTGCAAAGCCCGGCGATATCCGCTATTTCACGGGCAAAACAATGGAAGATGCGGTAGACGAATTGCTGAATATTACATCAGCTTTACCCGATCCGCCCGTTAAGGATTATGACACTGCAGAAGCCCTGGTTCCCGACAGCAATATTGATCACGGAACTACCTGGATAAATGATTTTAATGAAGATAATAAGATCGGGTGGTTACGAAAGCAATCCTTTAAAAAATGGTGGGTAGGCGTAATGCTTAACCAGCCCGGGAATATACGGGAGAAAATGATGTTGTTCTGGCACAACCATTTTGCTACCGAAATGGCCTCCAGCACTAACGCACGGTACGCGTATAAGCATCATACCCTGCTACGCGATAACGCGCTGGGCAATTTTAAAAGCCTGGCAAGAGCCATATCGGTTGATCCGCTTATGCTGGTATACCAGAACGGGGAGCAGAACCGGAAAGGCGCTCCCGATGAAAATTTCGCGCGGGAGCTGCAGGAGCTTTTTACACTCGGAAAAGAAAACAATCCGAATTACACCGAAGATGATGTAAAAGCCGCGGCCCGGGTATTAACCGGGTGGAGAAATGACCCCGAAACGAATACTTCTTATTTCGATCCTGAAAGACATGATACCGGCAATAAAACTTTTTCTTCTTTTTATAATAATACGACCATATCGGGAAGAAGCGGGCCTAATGCCGGGGATGAGGAGTTGGATGACCTGATAAACATGATTTTCAGTAACGGCCGGGAAGCATCAGAATATATTGTAAAAGAATTATACCGCTGGTTTATTTATTATGAAATTGACGATGCTGCAAAAGCGAATGTAATAGAGCCGCTTGCTTTAATGCTGCGCAATTACAACTGGGAAATAAAACCGGTGCTGGCTGCGCTGCTGAAAAGCGAGCATTTCTTTGATCCGCTGAACCAGGGATGCCTTATAAAAAGCCCGGTAGATTTTGTTGTTGGGCTTTGCCGCGAATTTGAAGTATCTCTTCCGGATAGCGCAGATTATACAACATGGTATTCAATGCTTGACGGTTTATTGTACCAGCTTGAATTGTTACAGCAATCTCCAGGAGATCCGCCAAGTGTATCGGGTTGGCCTGCTTATTACCAGATACCGGCTTTTCATGAGCTGTGGATCAATAATGATACCTATCCCCGTCGTACCCAGTTTACAGACATCATGGTGTATAACGGGTATACCCGGCTTGGCTTTGAATTAAAAGCAGATACCATCGCCTTCGCCAGGTCGCTGAGCAACCCCGGCGATCCTAAGGCATTGCTGGAGGATTCATTAGCGATCCTGTACAGGATCGCCCTGTCGGATGCCGCAAAGGAACAGTTGAAAAGAGATCTTTTGCTTACCGGACAAACCAATGATTATTACTGGACCAATGCGTGGAATACTTATATAGCCAATCCCGGCGATATGATGGCATATCAGACAGTGCATGCAAGGCTCAACGAATTATACCGGTATTTGCTGGCTTTGCCGGAATACCAGCTATCATAATGTGTATTGATCAGGTCTGGCCGACCATTAAAAATAAAAGATATACGGATGAAAAGGAGAGATTTTTTACGACACACCGTACCGGCAGCCATTTTGCCCGCTTTTGTTAACGGGCATACTATAACGGCACTGTCGCCTTCACCTTTGCTGAATGCGCTTACCAATTTTACTACCGATACCGATCATGTGCTGGTGATCATTCAGATGAACGGAGGTAATGATGGATTGAATATGGTTATACCAAAGGATAACTATTCCGGGTATTTTAATGCCAGGAGCAATATCGCTATTCCTGAGGGTAAGATACTGGCCCTGCAGGGAAATAATAAAACAGGGCTTCATCCTGCAATGACCGGCATTCAGGAACTCTATAATAGTGGCAAGGCCGCCATTATCCAGTCTGCAGGTTATCCCCAGCCTAACCTGTCTCACTTCAGGTCAACAGATATCTGGATGAGTGGTTCCGACAGCGAAGAGGTTGTAGATACCGGCTGGGTTGGCCGCTATTTGAATTATGAATTTCCCAATTTCCCCAATGGCTATCCCAACGCTACCATGCCCGATCCGTTGGCCATCCAGATAGGTGCGGTATCATCATTAACCTTTCACGGCCCGTCTATGGGCATGTCAATGAGCATAACCAACCCTACATCTTTTTACAGGATAGTAGATGATGTGCAGGATCCCGCGCCGCCTACACGTGCGGGAAAAGAGCTGACTTATGTACGCGAAATTGCCAGGCAAACCGAGCTCTTTGCCAGCGCTGTTAAAAAAGCGGCTTCCAATACGGCACAGCAGCTTCCTTACCCTGAAAATAACGGGCTGGCAGATCAGTTAAAAATAGTAGCCCGCCTGGTTAAAGGAGGATTGAAAACACGCGTATATATGGTAAGCTATAACGGATTTGATACGCATTCCATGCAAACCGACCAGGCCGATCCCACAATAGGTAAACATGCCGAATTGCTGAAAGAGCTTTCAGACAGTGTAAAAGCATTCCAGGACGATCTTGCATTTATGGGCATTGAAGACCGGGTGATCTCTTTTACTTTTTCCGAGTTCGGCCGCAGGATCAAATCTAATTTCAGCATAGGCACCGATCATGGCGTGGCTGCTCCCATGCTTGTATTTGGAAGCAAAGTACAAAACGGTGTTTTAGGCAAGAACCCTGATATACCGGCGGGTGTTTCCGTTAACGACAATATTCCTCATCAGTATGATTACCGGAGCGTATATGCTTCTATCCTGGAGCAATGGTTTTGCGCCGATACCGTTGCGCTGCAGTCTGTATTGCTGAAGAACTTCCAGTCGCTTCCGCTTATTCAGAATGGCGCCTGTTCGGGCATAGATGACCTTAATAAAAAAGCAGGCGTAAGCCTCATCTCTAACTATCCTAACCCCTTTACAACACAAACCCGGGTTAAATACATAACACAGGCAGGGCATGTGCTGGTGCAGGTTATAGACTGCATGGGGCGGGTAGTAAAAATATTGGTTGATAAGGAGCAGGATGGCAATACTTATACCATACCGTTCGATAGCACAGGTCTTGCTACCGGCGTATATTACCTGCGGTTGCAGAATGGATCTTTGCAGCAGGTAAGACCCATACTGAAAGTAAAATGATCGTTTAAATGCAATAGCTCCGGGGTTAACAAGACAGGTACCGGAATCAGCATTTGAATTTTACTTACAGGAGACCAATGCCTCCGGCGGTAAAACTTTATTGCCTGTTTTACCTTATCTTTATTGTATACAAAAAATCAGAAAAGGGAAGAAGCAAATTGTTAGGTGATAACTTTCGGCCGGGAATTAAGCTCAAATCCATATCTTCAATTGAATTTCCTGATTGCAATATGAGAAGTCTTACAACTGCATTGTATCTACTGTTCATTTCTCTTATTTTTCAGAAAGCTTTCGCACAACAGGATACTGCTTATTTGAAAACATTATACGACAGGGTGCTAGACTTTAACAGCGCCAAAGCAGATTCTGTTTTATATTATGCCAACTACATTGAAGCCGAGGCAAAAAAGCTCAATTTCGATAAGGGCGCTGTATTATCGTTAAGACTGAAAGGCATATACCAGGAATTAAGGGAGGAGTATGATTCTGCTATAAATTATTACTACCAGGCCTTAGAACAGTCACGGGTATTAAAAACAAATGAATATGAGTCTTCAGCCCTCAGCGACCTGGCTATGGCCTATAATAGTATTAACCAGCCTCAAAAGGCAAAGGATTTTTTTAAGGAAGCCTTCCATGTGGCCACTGAGCGGAAAGAAATGACGTCTGTATTTATAAACGGCTCTAACCTTGGTTCTATTTACAACCGCCTCGGCTATCCCGACAGCGCATTGCTTTTCCTGGAGCAGGCAGAAGCCATCGCTCAAAAGTATAATCTTCGGGGCGATCTTCATTCGGTGTACAACAATATAGGTAATGCCTGGTTTCACAAAAAGCAATGGGATAAGGCGCTTCATTTTTTTAAACTGAACTATAACGCTAATCTGGCTAATGGAGACGCGGATATGCTTTGGTACGACTGTTTGAATATTGGAGATGCCTATACAGAAAAAAGGAATTTTGATTCGGCCCGCAAGTATATTGATACTTCTTTTGATCTGGCAAAATCGCAGGGATATAAACGAAAGGAGGCAGATGTACATTTACTGTATGCCAAATACTATTCGATCAGGGGAAATTATAAAGCGGCTTACTATTCTTTTCAGGACTGGTATAACTTAGATACGGCACTTGTTAATCAACGTACGTTGCAAACGGTTGCCGAACTGCAGGAGAAATATAACCTGAAGCAAAAAGTACAGCAGAATAAAATGCTGGAGCTCGAAATAGACAGGCAAAAGCTGGGAAAAAGAAATATTATTTTACTCACCTTAGGCATTGCCGCCCTGGCTGTTTCAGCCTTTGTGAGCCTGCTGCTCATCCGGCGAAAAAACAGCCTGCTGAAAAAGCAGAATGAGCTGATCCAGAAGCAGAACAGTAAGCTGGCGCAGTTCAATGCCGAAAAGAACTCCCTGATCAGTGTAGTATCTCATGATTTAAACGGTCCTTTTACCAGTATAAAAATGTGGAGCCAGATCTTATTGTCGGATGTTTCCAACTTCACGGCCGATCAGAAAAAAGCGCTCTACCGCATTCAGTCGTCTGCAGATAACGGGGAGCTTTTAATAAGAGATATCCTGTATATTGAAAAGGAAGAGATCAAGCATCACACATTAAACTTAGAGGAGTTAGATGTAAATGCTTTTTTGGATGATATTGTACACATGTACCAGCCAAAGGCGCAGCAGAAAGAGATCAGCATACACTATGCCGCCGGTGAAACAAGCGTGCTGCTTATGAGCGACCGCTATATTGTAAGCCGTATATGTGAAAACCTGCTGAGCAATGCCATTAAGTTTACACCCCGCGGAAAAAAAATTGAGGTGAGCCTTTTAGATACCGCAGACGCCGTTCATATTAAAGTAGAAGATGAAGGCGTGGGAATAGCCGCAGAAGATATTCCGTATCTGTTTTCCAAATACAGGAAAATATCCTCCATGCCCACTGAGGGCGAATATTCTACCGGGCTTGGCCTGTCTATTGTAAAAAGACTGGTAGAAGAGGTGAACGGTAAAATACTGTGTAAAAGCGAACCCGGAAAAGGGAGCCTGTTTACCGTAATCCTTCAAAAATAAAATACAGGATACTCAAACGGTTTCAGCAGGGGTTTCCGACGGATTGGGTAAAATGGAAGGTCTTTTTCGTTCGCCGATTTGCTGCCGCCACATGGCATAATACAATCCCTTCTCCGATACTAATGCCTCATGTGTTCCTTTTTCCACTACCTCACCTTTTTCCAGCACATAAATCCTGTCGGCATGCATAATGGTAGAAAGCCGGTGAGCAATAAGTATGGTGATCTGGTTGCGTTGGGAAGATACCTGCCTGATCGTGCCGGTAACTTCTTCTTCAGTAAGTGAATCTAATGCAGAAGTGGCCTCGTCAAAAATAAGCAGCCTGGGCTGCCGCAGTAAAGCCCTTGCAATAGACAAGCGTTGTTTTTCACCCCCGGATAGTTTTAATCCTCCTTCCCCTATCATGGTATCTATTCCTTTTTCTGCCCTGCTCAGTAAATTGGTGCAGGCGGCTTTGTTCAACGCATCCAGCAGGTCGGTATTACTGGCGGCGGGGTTTACAAACAGGAGATTCTCTTTAATGGTTCCCGCAAATAACTGGGTGTCTTGTGTTACAAACCCGATCTGGTTGCGCATGTCTTCATAATTGATAGCCGTTTCATCAATTCCGTTATATAATATTTTGCCTTCCTGCGGGCGGTATAGCCCTACTAATAGTTTCATGAGGGTAGATTTGCCGGCTCCCGAAGGGCCCACAAAGGCGATGGTTTCTCCTCTTTTTACGGTGAAGCTGATATTGGCAATGGCTTTTTGCTGAGCGCTTTGATGCTTAAATGCAACGTTGCTGAATTCAAGGGTATTCATTTCTCCCAAATGCACGGGCTTATCCGGCTGCAGCTCCGGTTTTTTTTGCATCAGTGATTTGAAATTGTTAAGTGAGGCTTCCGCTTCCCGGTAAGAGAGTATGATATTCCCTATTTCCTGCAGGGGACCAAAAACAAAAAAGGAAAAGATCTGCATCGTTACTAATTGCCCGGCGTTCATCCTGTCTTTAAAGATCAGCCAAAGCAGCATGAATAATATTACCTGACGCAGGGTGTTCACAAAAGTACCCTGTATAAAGCTGATGCTCCTTATCCGTTTTACTTTAGTGATCTCCAGTCCCAGTATTTTATAGGTATTGGTGTTTAAGCGGGTTACTTCCTGCTGGGTAAGTCCGAGGCTTTTTACGAGCTCAATATTACGCAGCGATTCTGTGGTAGCGCCTGCAAGGGAGTTGGTTTGCGCAACAATGTTTTTCTGAATGGTTTTTACCTTTTGGCTGAGCAGGTTGGTTATGATCACTAATAAAAATATGCCTCCAAAATAAATGGGAGGGAGAGACCAGTGAATGCTGAAAGCGAAGGTTCCCACGAAAACGATGCCTATTATTACCGTAAAAAGCACATTCACAAAATACGACATGAACCTTTCCGTATCGGTTCTTACTTTTTGCAGAACGCTGAGGGTTTCACCACTGCGCTGATCCTCAAACTCCTGGTAAGGAAGCTTCATGGCATGCTGAAGCCCTTCGGTAAATACCTTAGCCCCGAATTTCTGAATAACAACATTCAAAAAATAGTCCTGGAAATTTTTTGCGATCCGGCTGATCATGGCAACGCCAATAGAAGCAAGCAGCAGCCACATTACACTGTTGTAAGGCTTGAAGAAAAAGTCTGCCTGGCTGTAACTCCCGGTATTTTTGGCATAATCATTTGCGAGGTTCACTAAATTTCCGAAAATGATCGGGTCAAACAGGGAAAACCCAATATTCATGGCTGCTAACAGCAACACCAGTAATACCAGCCATTTGAATGGTTTCAGATAGGTGAAAAGAATTTTCATACTTAAAAGTAATAAGAGATTACCACCGGGAAAGACTTATTGCATCAAATTATATACAAGTTTCTTTTTTGTGACAGGATGGCTGGGAAATGTGAAAATGTGGGAAATGTGAAAATGGGGAAGCAGAGTCCGTCTGCTTTAGAGATATAATTATGGGGCGGTCGCCGTAGTGTCTGTCTCACGTGCCAACAGATAGTGATGTCTGCCGGCGACAATTATATATACCCCCTGTTGATCTGTTTGTCTTCGGTTGGGATGGCGGCTGTTTTAATTAAAAAAACAAAACTATATGTTTTGTCAGAATGACTTGAACTAAGGACGCTTAGGGTATATCCTATGTTTTGCTGCCATGCAGCTTCGTTAATTTGGGATGCATCCAGGCTATCGGTATGCAATGAAAGGGGCGTCAGACCGCAGTACAGCTAAAGGTTTCAGATTTGGCTTTTGCAGGCTAAATGCTGATAGCCGGAGTTCAGGAAGCAGGTACCATAAATGAAAACCTCCACCCAAAAACAGGCGGAGGAATCTTTTTGATCGGGCCTGCTAAGAATAGACAGGCTTCGAAGGATTGGACTTTGGGGTCAACAATTAATAATCAATTCAATTTCGTTGTCCAAGGTTGTGGTTTTCAGGTTAACGATATTGGATCAGAATCGGGGTGGTTTTTCAGGCTGAGGACATTGGATTTTGATAATATCTTTCGGTTCGGGAAACTGGTTTTTTCTTTGGATAATGGTTTACTGGATTCTCTTATGGATATTGGGTTAGTATTTATATAGGTTTAATGATAAAAGAAAGTTGATTGATATTGGATTTTATTCTACCCTTTTCAAAGGATTTGGAATTCAATTTTTTCAGGACGGTTTTCAGGACTTTATTGGACGGTTGAGGCGTAGCTTCCTCATCAATCAACTTCAGAACAAAAATACTAACCAGTTATCCACCGTGCAAGAGCGCTTTTCCCCAATTTTTTGCTTATGTTTTTTACGGAATTGTGCGTAAAACAGCCTGTTATTAACATCGTATATATACTAAAAAAGTTATGGTAAAAGTAGCAATTTGATCTGGGAAGAGATTGAAATAAAGAGATAAAAATGGGTTGTAATGTAGAGCTGTATTGCCTTATGCGCATACAGGCAAAAAGGATTTAAGGAAGGCGTTGTTTTAGCGTTTTGTAAGGGATTGTATTATATCGTATTTAGTTATAATGTGTAAATCTCCTGCTTCGTCCCTGCTGAGTATGGCGCCGTTATCTTTATTGATCAGCTTGCCCAGCCGTTCAACAGGGGTATCGTATGCCACTAAGGGATAAGATGGCTCCATTACCGTATGCAGTTCCTGGTGTTTGATGCCAGGGGCGGCAAAGAGCTTACTGAACAGGCCACTTTCGGAAACAGAACCTTCCGGAATACCGTCTTTCATTACCGGTATGTTTTCAATATCATATTTTTTCATCAGCTCAAATGCTTCCGCAACGGTTTGGGTGGGCTTAACCGTTACGATGCGCTGATTACCTTTTCCGCTTATGATATCCTTAAAGGTTCTTACCTCAAGAAAGCCTCTTTCCAGCATCCATTGATCGTTATACACTTTGCCTACATACCGGCTGCCATGATCGTGAAAGATGCATACAACAAGATCGTCTTTCTGCAGGCTTTTTTTCAACTGCAATAATCCCTGCAGGCAGCTTCCCGCGCTGTAACCGCAAAAAAGGCCTTCTTCTTTGGCCAGGCGCCTGGTCATTAAGGCGCCGTCTTTATCGCTAACCTGCTCAAAATGGTCAATCACGCTCATGTCAAAATTTGCGGGAACAAAATCCTCACCAAACCCTTCCGATACATAAGGATGCACTTCTTCCATATCAATTTCCCCGGTACGGAAATATTTGGTAAGTAAAGAGCCGTAAGCATCAATAGCCCATATCTTAATGCCGGGATTTTTCTCCTTCAGGTACATGGCGGTACCCGTAACGGTTCCTCCTGTTCCCGCCGTACATACCAGGTGTGTAATTTTACCCCCTGTTTGCTCCCATATTTCGGGTCCCGTGGTTTCGTAATGGGCAACGCGATTAGCAAGGTTGTCGTACTGGTTGCATAAAAAAGCGTCGGGTATTTCTTTCGCTAACCTTTTAGCAACCGAATAATAGCTTTTAGGATCATCGGGTTCAACATTGGTAGGGCACACAATTACTTCCGCGCCTACTGCTTTCAGTATATCAAACTTTTCTTTGGATTGCTTATCTGTAGAAGTAAATATGCATTTATACCCTTTTACGCTTGCCGCCAGTGCAAGCCCCATTCCCGTGTTACCAGAAGTACATTCAATGATAGTGCCGCCGGGCTTTAACTTACCTTCCTTCTCCGCCACTTCTATCATCTTCAGTGCCATACGGTCTTTGACAGAGTTACCGGGGTTAAAATACTCCACTTTTGCGGCCACGGGGCAGGGCAGTCCTTTGGTTATGGTATGCAATCTTATCAAAGGCGTGTTACCAATGGTTTCCAGTATGTTGTTCTTTATATCCATGCTATGATTTTCTGTAGCAGTAAAGATAAAGTTAAATCTGAAGCGGGGAAATCCTAAATCCGGAGGGAATGCAAAGCATCAAATAGCAAATCACAGGAACCAAATAAAATTTTAAATCCGAAGTCGTAAATCCGGATTCGAAGGAAAACTCCAACAGTAAACCATAAATTTAAATCCGAAGCCATAAAAGGCCCGTCTTTGCGAGGCGTCAAACACATGCCGGATGTTAGAAGAACTATGCCCGCCAAGGCAATCCCATTGAAGCGCAGCGGAGCAGTACGCCAATTTATAGAATATAATCCGTATCCCAATTGGGAGATTGCCTACCGGCAGGTAGGCAGGCTTCGACCCTTAAAAAATATTACGCATCATTCAAATTAGTTTAGGGTCTCGCAATGACGTTCAAATCCGAAGCGAGAAGGCCGAAATCCGAAACGAAATGCAACCATAAACTACAAACCACAAACTAAAAATCTCAAATCCGGTTACCTCCCTATATCCCTGCAACCTGAGACCTGCACCCTGCCCCCTCACTCCCCCAACGCTTCCAATGCTTTTATAACCATGGGGTCGTTTACATTGTTTACTTCATAAAACCCTTCATTCCGCCATTGCTGCCGGGCGAACAGGCTTTTGAGCCTCCGTGCTATAAACTGCTTATCTGTCTCAGACAACGTATTTATTTTAATGCTGTCCTGCAACGCAAATGCGGTAAACGCATCCCAGACGCTGCTGTTGATATCAAATCCTTTTTCAAAATCAGCGGGGTTTGCATATAGTTTAAAATGATCTCTATGATCAATATAGTACCGGTATACAAAATTGCCAATTGTATTTTTGGTATACAACCGGGCCACTTTATTGCTGATGCCGGTGGTATCCATCGCCACAAAAATATCGGGTGTTATACCGCCTCCGCCGTATACTAATTTTCCATTGGGCGTGTGGTAAGCCTGTCCTGTAGACATTTTGTTGCTGTCGGCATTCATCATTCCGCCATTATGATAGCGGTCATACAGTTCCTCGTTATAGCTTTCTATCCCTTTATCGTAGGGCTTTTGAATAGAACGGCCCAGGGGCGTATAATAGCGGGCGATCGTTAGCCGTAAAGCAGAGCCGTCGTTCAGGTTATACTGTTCCTGTACCAGCCCCTTTCCAAAAGTGCGCCTGCCTATCACTTGGGCCCTGTCCCAGTCCTGTAAAGCCCCGGTAAGCACTTCACTGGCAGAAGCAGAGCCCTCGTCTACCAACACTATTAATTTTCCTTCTTCAAAAATACCGCCCCGTCTTGCGCGGAATTCCTGTTTCTTTATATGATTTCCCTGGGTGTAAACAATAAGCTTATTGCCATCTAAAAATTCATCTGCAATTTCTACCGACTCCTGTAAAATACCACCTCCGTTACCTCTCAGGTCGAGGATCATTTTTTGTACGCCGTCTTCCTTTAGTTTTTGCATTGCTTCCATAAACTCTTCGTAGGTGGTTTCGGAAAACTTATTAAGACGGATATAGCCGGTTGCGGGGGCAATCATATACCCCGCGTCTAATGAGTAAAGAGGGATAATGCCCCTGGTGATCGTGAGTACTTTACTTTCTTTACCGCGGAGCAGGGTAACCTGCACTTTTGAGCCGCGCAAGCCGCGCAGCAATTGTTTTACCTGGTTGGCATCAATGCGGCGGCCTGTTACAGTAGAATCGCCTATTTTCAAAAACCTGTCGCCCGGCTGCAACCCGGCATTTTCAGAAGGCCCGCCCTTTAGTACGGTCAGTACATTAATGGTATCATTGAAAATGTTGAATTCAATACCAATGCCTTCAAATTTTCCCGCCAGGTCTTCATTGATCTCCTGTAAATCGCTCGACGGGATAAAGATGGAGTGAGGGTCTAAGTGGCTTAACATTTCCTCAATGGCCGCATCGGCAAGGGTATCGGTTTTTATAGGATCAACATATCGCTTCGAAATGAGGTCAAGTACTTCCTGCACTGTTCCCTTGCGCTCCGCAGAAAAAAAACGGGCTGTAACCGGCATCTTTTCTTTCATCTTATACCCCAAAAACATCCCGCCGATCATTACAATAGAGAAGATCAGCGGCAGCCAGAGCTTTAATTTATTATTACCCATCCGTCTGTATTTGTATATTATCTTTGACTTTCTGAGCACGAATTTCACGAAATAAGTTCAATTAACGATGTCATCTGTAAAATTGATAGCCGACAGCGGAGCCACCAAAGCCGAATGGTGTTTAGTGGAGGGTAAAAAAAAGAAAACCATTTTCACCCAGGGTATCAGCCCTTATTTTTTTGATACCACCCGGATAACGGAAGTATTAGAAAAAGAATTACTGCCCTCGCTTAAAGGTGTAAAGGTTGATGAAGTATATTATTACGGAACAGGATGTATTAACCCCAATAATAACCGTATTGTAAAACAGTCTATCAAAAATGTTTTTGAAAATTTAAAGGTCATTGAAGTTACGCACGATGTAATGGCCGCGGCCAGGGCATTGTATGGTAATGATAAAGGTGTGGCCTGTATACTGGGAACCGGTTCCAGCTCCTGCTATTATAACGGAAAAAAAATTGTAACGAATAAACCCGGGCTGGGCTATGTGCTGGGTGATGAAGGCAGCGGGGCTTATCTTGGCAAAAAAGTGCTCCAGTATTTTTTGTATAATACATTTGATGAGGAACTGACGGGGCGGTTTACTATCAAATACAATGTTAACAGCACGGCTATTTTGGAAAACGTGTATAAAAAGCCCCTGCCTAACCGCTACCTGGCGTCTTTTACCCCTTTTTTATCTGAAAACAGGGGGCATTATATGATCGAGAATATTATAGAAGATGGACTGAACGATTTTTTCTTTCATCATATTTGTCAATTCAGGGAGAGCTGGACCCTGCCGGTCAGTTTTGTTGGCGGGGTGTCGTATTATTTTCAGGATGTGCTGAAAGAGCTTTGCCGGTCGTATGAATTTACAATGGGGAAAATATTAAAAAACCCTATGGAGGGTCTTGTTATCTATCACCGGTAACAACACCGGTGTACATAATGCCTGTTGTTAAGCGCTATACATAAAAATTGTAACTTAAATGCTTTATGACTTCTTTTATAAAGATCACGGAACAGCCCTCTGAATACCATCACCTTGAAAAAATGCCCGTAGCTGAAATCCTTACCCATATCAATGATGAAGATAAAAAAGTGCCTTATGCCATAGAAAAAGTAATTCCGCAAATTGAAAAGCTGGTATTGGTTGCGGTAGATAAGATGCTGGCAGGCGGTAGATTGTTTTATATTGGCGCGGGAACCAGCGGAAGGCTTGCCATAGTAGATGCGAGTGAGTGTCCGCCTACCTATGGCGTGTCGCCCAACTTAGTTATTGGCATTATCGCCGGCGGAAAAAAAGCGATGACACAGCCCGTTGAATTTGCGGAAGACAGTTTAACACAGGGGTGGGAAGACCTGCGGAAGCATAATGTAAATAATAAGGATGTGGTGATAGGCATAGCGGCAAGCGGTACCACACCCTACGTGATAGCTGCATTGAAAAGCTGCCGGGAGCATGGCATAATAACGGGCTGTATAACCAATAACCCCGGTTCTCCACTAACCGAACAGGCCGATTACCCTATTGAGCTGGCTGTTGGACCTGAATTTGTAACCGGCAGCACCCGCATGAAGAGCGGCACTTCGCAAAAGCTGGTGCTTAATATGATCTCCACTGCCATTATGATCCAACTGGGCAGGGTGGAAGATAATAAAATGGTGAATATGCAACTGAGCAATCAGAAGCTGTTAGACAGGGGCGCCAAAATGCTGATGGAAACATTGCCCGGTACGGATTATACCAAAGCCAAAGCCCTGCTGGTAAAATATGGAAGCGTAAAGAAAGCCATGGAATTGCAGGGTAGATAAAAGCGATGAGAACCAAATCACAAGAAACAAATAAATTTCAAATCCGAAGTGGAAGAAGAAGTACTCAGCCTGTCATTAGCGGACCCACACCTTACACCCTAGACCTTATGCCCTGCACCCTTATACCTGACGGATACCATAAATCATAAACCTATACATCATGTTTAAACAAAAGACTACTATTCGCACCATTGGCTTATGCCTGTTTTGCCTGGTTTCTTTTTGCGCGGTATCACAAACGGCAGGTAGCGATGTTAGATTCAAAAAGTATCATTTATGGGATGAATTTTATACGGAAGCCGCTACCGTAGCTGATGTTAATAAGGATGGCAGAATGGATATCATAGCCGGCGCCAGGTGGTTTGAAGCGCCGGACTGGAAGGCGCATGATATATGGAAGCACAAAAAATTTTACTATACCAAAGGATACAGCGATTCCTTCCTCAATTTTGCCATTGATGTAAATGAAGACGGGTGGATGGATCTGATCTGTTTCGACTTCCCTGGCAAAGAAGTGTATTGGTTCGAAAATCCGAAAGGCGCTGATGTGCTTTGGAAGAGATACCTGATTGATTCCATCGCTTCCAACGAATCGCCGATGGCGGTTGATATAAATGGTGACGGCAAAACAGACCTGGTATTCGGGAATGAAAAGCTGGGACAAATGGCCTGGTTCAACGCGGTGGTAAAAAACGGCAAAGTGAGCTGGCAACGGCATCCTATAAGCGAAGCAAATGCCCAGGGCGTTGGCATGTTCTCGCACGGACTGGGCTGGGGAGATATTAACGGCGATGGCATTAAAGACGTATTGATCCGCGGCGGCTGGTGGGAAGCGCCCAAAGATATGAAAACCTTTCCCTGGACATTTCATGAAGCTGATTTGGGAGCATCCTGTGCGCAAATGATCACTTATGATTTTGACGGCGATGGTGATAATGATGTGCTTACCAGCTCGGCGCATGATTATGGCGTATGGTGGCATGAACAAATACGTGATGACCAGGGGCAGATCACTTTTAAAACGCATGCTATTGATACTACCTTTTCTGAAGCCCATAGCATCGTATTGCAGGATGTTAACGGCGATGGCCTGCCGGATTTTATTACCGGTAAACGGTTTTTCTCTCACCAGGGTAAAGGCCCCGGCGGACTGGAACCTGCTGTATTGTATTGGTTTGAATTATTGAAAGACGGAAAGAACCGGCCCGTGTGGGTACGGCATCTCATTGATGATAATTCGGGCGTTGGCATACAGTTCGTTACGGAAGATATGAATAAGGATGGCAAACCGGATATTGTTATAGGTAATAAAAATGGTGTGTATTATTTTGAACAGGAGTAGTAATATTCCCGGATGCGGCCGGTACGCGACGGGGAGCGTCAGATCGCATGTTCATTTTGCGGGATGGAGTTCCGGAAGAACATACTGTGTACGCAATCGGAGACTGTCGTACAGCAGGGTAACCGAAGTATAAACGTAGAGAAGAATAAACAAAAAAAGTCGGCGTATAGATATGTAAATCCAAATGATTAAACATAATGAGATACTTATGCCTGTTCCTCATTTTTTTTTCTTGTAAATCTGCTATAGATTTTAAGGTTTCTGAAAAAAAAGCAATTCTGTTACTGTTAAATGCCATAGAAAAAGGCAGTATTGATGATGTTAGAAAATTAGTGATTTTTGAAGAAGGTATGCCTTTTACTCTTGGAGAGTATAAATTCGATCAAATGAAACCAATCGTAGAAAACTGTAATGTTTCGATGGCTGAAAAACTAAAATCATTGTTTCCACAAACAACTACACTTCCTGATGGGACTATAGTTGATACATATACAGTTCCTGTAGAAGGTGGAGACTGTTATGATCCTTCAGTTTTTGAAAATGTTGTGTTTGAGTTTAGATTTTATCGTCAGCTTAGTGTAGATAAAGTTGTAAACTTCTCCATGAATGCAATTCAAAAAAAATTTAATCTACCTGTCATGCCACCTAACTAATACCAACGTTCTTTGAATAAAACAAAAAGATCTACAGGAGCTTTAAAGATATGATCTGTGGCAAGCAGGTTTATGATTTTGAACAGAGAGGGCTCAACAAATGATTATAATTTTAAACGGTAGATAATGATGATTCAAAAATTGATAAAACAATCCTTGTCCTGTTTTTTCGCATTATTTAGTTTAATGCTTATAAATGTATTAATCGGTTATTTTTCCAAAACTAACAATGAAATTTCAGACTATGGGGCAGGGTTTATTGTAGCTCTTTTGTTCGGGTTCCCAATTTTCCTTTTAATCTCTCTTTGCTATGAATTTTTAAAAAAGAGAGTTGAAGATAAATATTCTATTAGAGTAAGTTTTTTAAAAGAAGCCCTGGGTTATCTTCTCTTGTGGTTAGTGATTATTATTGTATTCTATTTTATTTATTATCGGGGTGCTTCTGTTAAAGAATATTTTAGTGACGCAAGGATATATTGGAAGGGAAAGTCCTTTTGGGAAAAGCAAAAAAATAAGATTATGAGATTTGCTGTCGAAATATTAGATATATCCAATACATCAATAGGGCAAATTGCTATTCTGAAGTTTCCTCAAGGTATTAGACCTTCAATTGGTTTGACTTTGGAAGATGAATCTAATGCTCAATGGAAAATAAAAGGAGTGGGAATGAATAGCAAATTTTTAAATATAGATGCATACGAGGGTAGCGTTCCTAAAACCTTATGGGACTGTAACCTGCAATTATTTCATGGGAATGGGATTTTACGAAAAGGTGCTTTCTTATTTATCAATCGGTAATGTAGTAAAAGATTTGAATACTGGTAAAGGCAGAGCTGATTTAATTAATTTTTTGACTGATGGTACATTGCCAGAGCCGGAAGAACATACTGTGTACGAAGAAACCTCGTGCAGCGGTTGAAATTGATAACCAGGTTTTTAAAAACGTAAAAATTGTCAATGATATTTACAAACGAAATGGAGGGAATTTAGATTTTAGTGATTACAAAAGTTTGATAAGAAATAAACTGTCAATTTATGATAAGAATAATAGTATTTTTTTTGTTTTTTCTTTTGGTTGTAAGTCACCTGAAAACGAAATGAAGAATATCACAAAAAAGTTTTTGGAATACGCTAAAGAAAACGATATGGCTAGCCTTAAAGCCCTAGTTAATAATGGCAATGTTGCGTGGAAGGACAGTATGCTGTTCATTAACGATATGAAAAAGATTCATGATCTTATTATAAATAATTCTGTGCCTCAAAACCTTAAATTAGAAAAATATAACGCAAATTGGATGACGGCTTTTGTTACTTGCAATTTGGGACAACTACCCGATGAAATTGTTCAATACAACTTAGAATTGAATTTTGTAGAGAAAGAAAAAAAGGTAGTGCTTATGGGATATATTTTAGAAAGAGAAATAAAGTGAATTTCATCCCGTTTCTACTGCCCCGGTACGTGTCTACGTACCAGTTTCATAAAAATTCAATGCCCTGAAATCACCTTTTCTTTGTGCCCGTAGCCATCTTGTACTTTTCCCGCATAATTT
>CAYVEI010000008.1:0-58609 GCA_964450515.1 uncultured Terrimonas sp.
AGCTTAGCTTATCGCTGAACATGCGGGCCTTACACAACCTTTGCAGCGAATAATACACCCCCGTAAAAATACAGTTGCCCACAAAGGCGAAAATAATGGCGTTGGTGTGCAACGGGCGTATGCGGCCAAACGTGGTAGGCGCAAGGTTCAGGCTGGTGGCAGGCGCATAGAGCTGGATGGCCGCCCAAAGCCCGGCCAACATGCCAACAACAGCAAAAATTACCGTGGCATATCCAAAAGCTTTCACGATCTTATTGTCATAACAGAACTTTTCTACTTGCATATCCGGAAATATTTATCAGGGTTTTATGGTTTTGTCTGAAGGCTTTTCGTTGTCAAACAATATTCTTGAGGAGGGAGAATAATCATCCTCGAACTGTCCGCTTTTTACACTCCATAAAAAGGCCAAAAGAAACAGGCCGGCTACGGAAATGCTGGCTATTAAAAGGATTATCATTACACTCATTATGCAGGAGTTATTTGTAAAAGTATTTGGAGCGGAGGGCATAAGTTATAAGCAATATCAAGAAGTAAAATGACTTTTGTCATGATATCGTCAGGGGGCGGGAAGAAGGGGGGATGCAGGTTACAAGGTGCAGGTTGCAGGGTTCATGCCTATACCTTATACCTACGCCCCATGCCCTATACCTCATCCCCCATACCTCCTGCACTCTCACCGCTTCAGCTTCATTCTTCCCGCAGCCAAATTGCTTGCCCCGAAAGTGAGCAGCACGATGCTTAAAGAGCTGGATGGCATCAGTATGGCTGCTATCAGCGGCGATAAGGTTCCCTGAACGGCGAAGTACAATCCTATGATATTATATGCAACAGACATTACAAAGCTGGCGATCACTATTTTCCTGTTGATGTGGCACAAACGGATAAAGCTGCCCAGCATACCAAGCTGTTCCGCCGCTATGATGCCATCGCTTGCCGGTGTAAAATTGTTGGTTTGCCCGCTTACGGCTATACCCGTATCGCTTTGCTGCAACGCTCCCGCGTCATTCAATCCATCCCCTATCATCATCACTTTTTCACCCTTTTGCTGCAACTGCCGGATATACTCCAGCTTATGCCCTGGCTTTTGATGAAACAACAGCACCGCTCTCTCCCCGGTTAGCTTCCGCAGGTTATCTTCTTCGGAGGCATTGTCGCCGGAGATCACCGACAACGGGTAATGTTTTTGAAGTACCCGCAGCAGTGCAGGTACAAATGGCCGGTAATGATTGCTGAACCGGAAACAGCCCACGGTTTTATTTTCAATGCTTATATATACTGCCGTGCCGGCCTTTTGAGACAAATGAAAATCGCTGGTTTGAGCGCCGATGCTTATCCAAACATCATTTACAAAACCTTCTGTTCCTTCACCGGGCTTTTCTGTAAAGCCCTGTACCGCAATATCCCGTGCCACACCCAGGTGCTGCGCTATAGCTTTGCTGAGCGGGTGATTGGAACAGGATGCTAATGCCGCTATTTGCATTTTTTGAACAGCAGACAACGGCGCTCCTTCGTACGCAATTTTTTGCTCACCCGGATCGGTAAGCGTACCCGTTTTATCAAACACAATATGGGTAACCCGCGAAATAGCTTCAATTACCCCTGCTTTGCGCAGGTAAAACCGGTTACGGCTCAATATGCGCAGAATATGCCCGTTGGTAAAGCTGTTGGATAATAAAAGCGCACAGGGACAGGCAATGATGAAAACAGCGGTTACCGCCGGCCATATTTTAGCCGGGTCGTGCATTTGCCAGTAAACGGCGGCAATAGCGGCAATGGTAAAAACCACGAGGGTGAAATATTTACTTACCCTGTGCACAAACGATCTGCCTTTTTCTTCCTGCCGGTGGCCCCGGTTCCAGAGCCGGGTAAGATAGCTTTGTGCAACTTCCTTCACTGCCAGTATTTCTATATTGCCGGCGGTTTGCCTTCCGCCCGCATATACCATTTCCCCCATTTCTTTGCGCACGGGCAGCGATTCTCCTGTTACAAAGCTGTAGTCAATAAAAGCTTTACCACGGGTTAAAATACCATCGGCCGGTATCAGCTCTTCATTATGGATAAGCAGCGTATCGTTCACTTTTACATCAGGCAGCAAAGCCGGTGTTTCCTTATTGTTTTTTAATACCGACACCGCGATAGGAAAATAGGAAGTATAATCTCTTTCAAATGACAACTGCCGGTAGGTTTTATCCTGTAAAACGCGCCCCACGAGCATAAAAAAAACAATGCCGCTCATGGAATCGAAATACCCGCCGCCGGTGCCTGATAACACCTCCACTACACTGCGCACAAAGGTGATGATAACGGCAAGGGCTATGGGCGCATCTATATTAAGGAATTTATGCTTCAGGCTTTTCCACGAAGACTGGTAAAAAGGCAATGCCGAATAAAAAAATACAGGAAACGATAATAACAGGTTCGCCCAGCGAAAAATATTACGCAATCCTTCCTCGCCGGCATCTACCCCCAAATATTCAGGGAAACTCAGCAACATAATATTACTGAAGCAAAAACCCGCTATTCCCAATTGATATATCAGACTTTTATCAACAGCAGGAGGGGCTTTTGCAAGATCATTAAGGCTGATATAAGGTTCATATCCTATAGCGGTTAGCAGTTCCGCCACCTTACGGAGGGGGAGTACATTATGCGAAAAAACAATCTCCGTTTCCTTACGTGTAAAGTTAACCGATGACGATATTACCCCTTCGTTCAGGCGGCGCAGGTTTTCGAGCAGGTACAGGCAGGAGCTGCAATGCATCTGGGGCAGGTAAAACGTAATATGGGTTTGCTTTTCATCTTTAAAGCTGATGAGCCCGGCCGCTATTTTATCATCATCTAAAAAAGAAAATTTATCCCTGCGAACCGTTATCCGCTGGGTGACGCCGGGCATTGGGTTAAGATCATAGTAATTGCACAGCCCGCTTTGATGAATGATCCCGTACACCAATTTGCAGCCTTCGCAACAAAAGGATTTATCATCAAGCGTTATCCCCGCGGAAATACATTCCTCGCCACAATGGCTGCATAAAACAGGAGCAATTACGCTTTGACCCATATAAAAAAATCAGGGGTAAAGTTATTCAGGCAGAAAAGAGGTATGGATGATCTGCTTCAGGAGATCACCTGATTAATATCAATATAAAAGTCCGCGCAGGGCCGTAACGTAAAGGCACAGGTAATGATGTTTATAAAGGGTTAATACCATAGCGGTAACTAAACAAAATTTTCCATCAAATTACATGAAATGATCCATCTGTAACCTAATATTGCGTTTACGCTTTAACCTAAAACCCTTTTTTATGAAAAAAGCTGTTTCCCTTATAGCGCTTATTATCGCTGTACATACTGCTTCTTCGCAAAGTTTCCTGCATGGCGCCGGCATCGGTTTTTTAATTTCCAATCCGCCGTCTCCCCATGTAAAAGCAAAAGTATTTGCCACGCTTCATTATTATCCCCAGGTAGTTTTTGTTGAAACGGAATCCTTCTCGGTTTCAGCCGGCATTCCACTAACCGTTGGATTAACCGGGACCTACAATGCCAGCTATTCAAGCAGAGGAGACTCTTACGAAGAAAATACATTGTTAGGACTGATCCAGGTTCCTTTAATGGCAAATTTTAATGGGGGTGCGGGCTCTTCCAAACAAAATGAGCAAAGATTTGGCTATTTTATAGGTGGCGGCTTTGGCTACCACTCAACAGGAATAGATGAGTTACTTATAACAGACGCGTTCGGCAATGATATGGGCACAAAAAAGTATTATGCAAAAGGATTTGGCCCGGCGGCTAATGCAGGTATTCGTTTTGCTGCAGGCTCCCGCCAAAAAAATATTGAAGTACGTTTTTCTTACATGAAAGGACTTAAGGAATTCAAACCTTCCATGTTTGGCTTAAATGCCGCATTTAATTTCTAAAAGGCGAAGCCTGTTCTCCCTTTAGTGGATTAATGTTACACTTCCCCTTTGGGTGATCAGCTTCCCTGTATAATCTATTCCCTGGGCAATATATACATACGTGGCAGTGGGTTGTACCTGTCCATTGATGGTGCCGTCCCATCCTTTCTCCTGGTTGCCGGAGCTAAACACCAGTTGCCCCCAACGGTTATACACACGGAAATAATTGAGCCGGGAAATGCCTACCCCAATGGGGCGTAGTATATCATTCAGCCCGTCTCCGTTTGGCGTGAAGGCTAAGGGAACAAAAATAGCAGGTGCCGTTGTAAATACCATTACTTTAATATCATCCTGCCCGAAACAGCCGTCTGCTGTGGCAGCTTTTACGGTATAGGTAATGGTATTGCCTGCCATGTGCGACAGGCTGGCAACAGGATTGGCGATATCTGTGTAGTTTAACCCGGTAGCAGGTGTCCAGGTATATTGATCGGCTAATGGGTCACTAACGATAGCATTCAGTTGCAGCGGCTGAGCGGCTACAATTGAAGTATCATTACCTGCAAACACCTGAATAGGTTGGGTAACCGAAACATGAAAGGTATCCAGCAACACATTGGGGCAACCTGCATTGGTAACGCTCAGCACATAATCGGTGTTTTGTTGCGGGGTGGCTGTGGCGCTTATAATATGCGGCAACGAGTTAACTACCGCATTGCCGGTATTGGTGAGTGTGGCGGCATTGCTCCAGGAATAATGAGTGCCGGAAGTAATGGTAGCATTTACCGGTGTGCCGGTACCATAGCATATAGAAGCCCCCCCGGGAGTAATGGTGGCCGCGGGAAAGGGAACATTTACATACTGAACTTTGGCAACCGCACTGGTATCGGAAGGGCATATGCCGCTTTTCACCAGGGTTCTGTAATAGGTGGTTTGGTTAACAGCGTTTGCATTATACTGCGTATTGGTATTTGCCGGGGAAAAACTGTTCCAGTTGGTACTATCGTAAGAATACTGCCAGTTTTGAACCTGGCCTATGCTTCCCTCCAGCGAGATAAGATTATGCTGCGTTTGAGCTGCGCAAACGGAGATATCGTCCGGACTCAGAACACCTCCAAGGCTTCGGGGATTTACCGTTACGATTGAAGCCGTGCTGGTATCCACACTACAACCGCTCCCATTTTGAATTACAGCCCGGTATTGGGTGGTAGCACCAATATTCAGGGCGGTATACTGGTGGATGGTGTTATCAATATCAGACCAGTTAACCCCGTCTGTTGAAGACACCCACTTAAGTATATTCCCGGCTTCACCGCTGAGCACTAATAGGGTACTGTTAATGCCTGCGCAAACGGTATTATCACCTGTAACGCTGCCCGCCACCGTTGGGGGTGATGTGCCTACCGTGATAGTAGCCCTGAGGTCGGCACAAGTGTTCGATTCCCGTGCCGTAATAATGCCCCCGGCAGTACCGGGGATCACAGTAATAATATTGGTACCGGCACCGGAAACGATTGTCCATCCGGAAGGTACCGTCCAGGTATACGTACTGTTGGCTAATGCCGGAATAGAATACACCGTTCTGGTATTGGTGCAGGCATTCCTGTATCCCGAGATCTCCAGCCCGGCGCAATCATTGCGCAGCGCTATATATGCATAAGCGAAATGTGCGCCCGGAGTACAATTTCTGGCCTCAAAAGTAAGTACCACCTGCTGCCCCCGGTAAGCCGACAGGTCGAAGGTTACTTCTGTCCAGGGTTTTGTCCATACATCCTGCAGTAATACCCCGTTTCCGCTGTTTTGCCCCGAATGGGAAAGGAACGGGGTAGGGCTCAATGAAAATCCGTTGGCTATTGCTGTGGCAGAATCCAGCGTTGCCCCCGTGGATGTTTGGTTGTTTCCGCCTCCCGCATTGTTAAAGGTAGGAAGGTAATAAGAAGGGGAGGCGCAGGTGATAATGCCGGCAGGGCTTTTGACCGTTGCTGTAAATACGGGTTGCTGATTGGAATTGTGTGTGCCGTTTTCCAGGATCAAAGCATACGCATAAGTCATGGTATAAGGAACCGAAGAGGAACCTGCAGGAACATTCACCGTATAAGTAACGGATCGCACAAATCCTCCCGGGCTGCGTTCATTGCTGCGAAGATCCCATGAAGTAGCCTCTGACCCCAATTTAATAGAATAACCATAAGCATATCCATTAATAGTGGGAATAGTGGCGAACCCGCCAAACTTATCAATGCCGGGTGTGGTTATGACCTGTATACCTGTAGTGAAAATGCTGTATTCAGAGATTACCGATACCCCCGTATTAGGTGCAGGATATTGCTGTGCAGCACCGCCCACCAAACCAGTTTGCGCAGACCAGGCGGAAATATCCCCGGTTGAAAAATTAATATTAAACGGGCAGGATTGATCCTGGCTAAGGGACTGAGCAACCCTTAATAGCAGCAAGCCGGAAATAATAATTAGCCTCAACCTTACCATAATATCAAAAAAAACTGTTGAACAATTGTTGCGCAGGCGCAGTTCCCCTATTTCAGCTCTGCCCTCAGGTTATCAAAAGGTGTAACACTCACAGCGGTTTACATATGTTTTCAACAATCAAAAGATAAGATTTTCCAAAAGCTGTCGCGATGCGGCAGGCACTTATTTCAATATACGAATTTTAAGACAAGGAGGTTGGTTTAGCAGGCAACGAAAAAGCCGGATAGCCGGGGGTTACAGACCTGCAACCCTTTCAGGGTCGTACAATGCTTATACCTCATACCCCGTTTACAGGTAAGTGCCGGATGGAGCAGACCAAAGATTTGATTAATTTTATGTTTTACAACAACATGTTTAAAACCTGTTTTACATTGACCAGCTATTTAACTGCTATGAGTAAAAGAAGAACCATTGCTCCTTTTGTGCGGATATCCTCGCTACAGATCATATATAGCTTTTTGTTTTTTGTTTTTCTGTTCATCTCCCCCACCCTGCAGGCACAAAAAAAGCAGGACCTGAAAATTACCGGCAATGTAAGAGAAGCACAAAGCAATACCGCACTGGGTTATGCCACCGTGCAATTGCATAAAGTAACCGACAGCGCTTTGGTTGCTACCGTTACCACCGCAGAATCGGGGAACTTCACTATTGAAGCGCCCTCCGGCGCCTATTATGCCCTGGTTGAATTTATTGGCTACACCCCTTTTAGAACTAATAATATTACGCTTACACCGGCCAATGCACCGTTAAACCTTGGCATTATACAACTCATCTCTGCTTCCAAAACGCTTGAAGAAGTATATATCCAGGCCGAGAAAAGCTCAATGGAATTATCGCTCGACAAAAAAATATTCAATGTAGGCAAAGACCTGGCTAATGCCGGGGGAACCGCTGCCGATATATTAAGCAATATCCCTTCAGTAGCGGTAGATGTGGAGGGGAATGTAAGTTTGAGAGGAAGCAGCAGCGTACGGATACTAATTGATGGTAAGCCTTCGGGACTGGTTAGTATAAAAGGGGGAAGCGGACTGCAGCAACTGCAGGGAAGTATGATAGAAAAAGTAGAGATCATCACCAACCCCTCTGCCCGTTACGAAGCCGAAGGCATGGGCGGTATTATTAATATTGTATTAAAAAAGGAGCGCAAGGAAGGGTTCAACGGTTCTTTTGATGTAGTGGCAGGATATCCTGAAAATTTTGGCATAGCTGCCAATGTAAATTACCGCCGTAAAGATTTTAATTTTTTCGTTAATTACTCCGCCTCTTACCGCAATGCGCCCGGGAAAAGTGATCTGTACCAGGAGCTCTACCGCAACGACAGCACTTTTATCTCCACTAAAAATATGGAGCACCGTTTAAAAGGCATGTACAATAATGCAAGAGCCGGGCTGGATTATTTCTTCGATGATAAAAATATACTCACTGCCGCCTATACCTACCGCATCAGTAAAGGCAAACGCTATTCCGACATTTTTTACCACGATTACGAATCAACCATAAAAAATCTTACCGGCATCACGCACCGCACACAGGACGAAACGGAAACCGAACCCAATTCGGAATATGCGCTCAGCTATAAAAGAACCTTTGCCCGGCAGGGACAGGAATTAACCGCCGATGTACGCTATCTTGATAACTGGGAAAACTCTGATCAGTATTTCGGGCAGCAAAGTTTTAAGCCCGATGGCAGCCACACAGATATACCTTTTATATTGCAGCGCTCTGTAAATGATGAAACCGAAAAACAGTACCTCACCCAAATTGATTATATACACCCTTTTGGCGAAAAAGGAAAATTTGAAGCCGGGCTGCGCAGCAGCTTCCGCAATATGACCAATAACTACACGGTAACTGAAGAGGATGCAAACGGTAACTGGTTTGAACTGCCGGGGCTGACCAATAACTTTTTGTATAAAGAAAACATCAACGCCGTATATGCCATATTAGGCAACAAGGTTAAAAAACTATCTTATCAACTGGGTGTTCGCGGCGAGCTCACCAATGTAACCACCACACTCAAACAAACCCACGAGGTGAATCCGCGCAAATACCTGAACTTCTTTCCCAGCGCGCATGTAACCTATGATCTGCCTCAGGGACATGCCATACAGCTAAGCTACAGCCGGAGGGTGCGCCGCCCGCAATACAATGATCTTAGTCCGTTTATGACCTATAGCGACAACCGCAATTACTGGAGCGGCAATCCCGATCTTGACCCTGAATTTACACATGCTTTTGAAATAGGACACATCAAGTACTTAGACAAAGCATCCATTAGTTCATCGCTATATTACCGGAATACGAAAGGCAAAATATTATATGTAAAAAGAGTGGATGAACAAGGCAGCTCGGTTACACTTCCGCAAAACCTGGCAACCGAAAATTCGTTTGGCGCTGAATTTACCGGATCTTACTCGGCTTTTACCTGGTGGAAAACGGATGCCAGCGTTAATTTTTTTCGCGCCATTACCGACGGCAGCAACCTCGATGATGAATTTAAAAGCGATACCTATAGCTGGTTAGTGCGTTTACTGTCGAGGGTTACGGTTTGGAAGAATACCGATATACAGGTTCGCGGCAATTACGAAGCGCCGCAACAAACCCCGCAGGGCAGGCGCAAATCTATTGCCACAATGGATTTAGCTATTAGTAAAGATATTCTCAAAGACAAAGCTACCCTTACGCTGAATGTTTTGGATGTTTTTAATTCGCGCCGTTACCGCTCCATTACCGAAGGCGCTAATTTTTACACAGAGAGCATGTCACAGGGAAGACTGCGGCAAACCAACCTCACCTTTAATTACCGCCTGAGACAGGCAAAGAAGAAAGTAAAGGAAACATTAGAGCAGGAGTAGGAAGTGAGCCTGGTTCTGTTGCTGTAATATCCACTTCAAATTCATACCAAAAGCATTGTTCCTGAAAAATACGATGAATGTTCTTTTCCGCAGCATTACATCAGCTCATTTATTTTTTTGCTTTTCTTCCACCAGCGCTGTTCTTTATCGGAACCCGGTTTTCTCTCCGGGCATTTTTGCTGGGCATCTGCCACTGCAATCAGCACCATATTTACAATGCTTCTTACCGAGCTGCCCAGTTGCAGCACATGCACCGGTTTAGCCAAACCCAGCAGCACCGGGCCTATGGTATCAAAACCGCTCAGTTCCTGCAACAGGTTATAGGCAATATTACCCGCACTCAGGTTGGGGAATATCAATACGTTCACATCTGTATCTGCCAGTTCGCTGAAAGGATAATTTTCCTTAAGGATCTCTTTATTAAAAGCAAGAATGCCCTGCAGTTCTCCATCGGCAATAAGATCCGGACTTCTTTCTTTCAACAACTCCCTGGCTTTACGAACCAGTATAGCTTCCGGGGTATTGCTGCTGCCAAAGTTAGAATAACTAAGCAGCGCTACACGGGGTATAATACCAAAGCTCCTTACCTCTTTGGCTACCATCAGGGTAATATCTGCCAACTCCTCCGAAGTTGGATTAAAATTAACCGTAGTGTCGGCAAGAAATAAAGGCCCTTTTTTGGTAACAATAATATACATGCCCGCAATTTTCTTTATCCCCTTCTCTGTTCCCACTATCTCCAGTGCGGGTCTTACGGTTTCGGGGTAGTTGCGGGTAAGTCCGCCAATTACCGCATCGGCATCGCCTGTGTTCACCATCATGCAGGCAAAGCGGATCCTGTCTTTCATGATCTTCGATGCTTCGTAACGGTTGATGCCGCGGCGCTGTCTTTTTTTGAAATACAGAGCGGCATATTCGTGCCGTGTTTTATGCCACTCCTCGCTCCGCGGATCAATAACCGGTATACCTTCCAGGTCAATACCGTTTTCGCGGGCAATTTTCGCTATCTTCTTTTCCTGACCTAACAATATAGGATAGGCGATGTTTTCATCCAGCACAATTTGTGCGGCTTTTAGGATCTTCACATTATCCGCTTCCGCAAAAACCACGCGCCGCGGGTCTTTCCTGGCTTTGCTTCCTATTACCCTGAACAACTGGTTGTCATTACCCAAACGGCCGTCTAATTCAATTTTATACTTTTCCCAGTCTGTAACAGCATGTTTGGCAACGCCGCTTTCCATGGCTGCTTTGGCTACAGCGGGCGAAATAGTAGAAATAAGCCGGGGGTCAAGCGGTTTGGGTATAATATAGTGCGGGCCAAACACCATGTTTTTTTCACCGTATGCCAGAGTCACAATATCGGGCACAGGTGTTTTGGCCAGATTTGCCAGGGCCTTTACTGCTGCCATTTTCATGGCTTCATTGATCTGTGTGGCTCTTACATCTAATGCTCCGCGAAAGATATAAGGAAAGCCGAGTACATTGTTAACCTGGTTAGGATAATCGCTGCGGCCCGTGGCAATAATAATGTCTTTACGGGAAGCCGTAGCCGCTTCCCAGGTAATTTCCGGATCGGGATTGGCCAGCGCAAATACTACCGGCTTTTTGGCCATGCTTTTGATCATTTCCCCCGTAACGGTATCAGCCGCGCTCAGGCCAATGAATACGTCGGCGCCCTGCATCGCCTCAGCTAAGGTGAGCTCCTTTTTACGGGTAGTGGCAAAACGCTGTTTTACTTCGCCGAGCCCGGGCCTGCCATTATACAATACGCCTTCTTTATCGAACAGAATAAAATGATCACTTTTAGCGCCCAGCGCTTCGTACAACTGCACACAGGCCATGGCAGCGGCCCCTGCCCCATTAACCACAAAGCTTACTTTGTCAATTTTTTTTCCCTGCAATTCAAGCGCGTTGATCAATGCCGCGGAGCTAATGATCGCCGTGCCATGCTGATCGTCGTGCATTACCGGTATATGCATGCTTTCCTTTAATGCTTTTTCAATATAAAAACATTCAGGAGCTTTGATGTCTTCGAGGTTAATGCCTCCAAATGTGGGCTCAAGCGATTTTACGATCTGCACAAATTTTTCCGGATCCTTTTCGTTGATCTCAATATCAAAAACATCAATGTCGGCAAACACTTTAAACAACACGCCTTTTCCTTCCATTACCGGCTTGCCCGCTTCGGGGCCAATATCACCCAAACCCAATACTGCCGTACCATTGCTGATCACTGCCACCAGGTTACCTTTGGCCGTGTATTTATATACAGATTCCACATCCCGCTGAATTTCCTTGCAGGGCTCCGCTACGCCGGGCGAATAAGCCAGCGAAAGGTCTCGCTGCGTTTTGGCTTCCTTGGTAGGCACTACCTCAATTTTCCCCGGTCGCCCTTTCGAATGGTATTCCAGCGCCTGTTGTTTTCTCATCTCTTTTGACATATTAATGAATTGCAACACAAGGTAAGTAAACATGTGCATTTTATATTTTCACTATATCCCGGACCGGGGTCGGCATACCGCATTCTTTCTGTCTGAAAAAAAACACCTTCCTGTATTTGTTGCCGCAAAGGGATACCGGTTTAAAAATTTAAGAGATGAAGCGGGAATCTAAAGTACACCCGTATAAAAAACAGCCCTAAATAATCCGGATTAAGTATTAACTTTCATACATGATGGCCGCGTGGAACATATTTACCGGGATATTTTTTATTGTATTAGGGTTTCTTGTTAAAAACTTTCCCCTACTCATCATAGACTATCGTATGATGACCAAGGAACAAAAGAAAAATGTTGATATTGAAGGACTCACCCGATTCTTAAAAAGAGGATTAATAGCAACAGGCGTTGTCATTATAACCGGGTATATCCTTTTCAGCTTTTTACAAATGCAGCATATTGCAAACTGGGTAATGTTACCTGTTTGCTTAACAGGCATTATGATTCTTGTTATTGTATCTCCGAAGTATGATCATAACAAATAATACTCCCGCCCTGAGGCTGCTTCAGCAAGTGCGGTAGGGAAGATATGCCGGAAAGACACAACACAAAACTGATCTTCCCGTTTTATTTTTTTTGTGCTTAGCGCCCCTGCCTGCGCGGGAGGCAGGAGCACGGCAAAATATTATTTCTTAGGCATCCTCATATACATTGCATACGGGGATACCCGCTTTTATCAGGCAAACTGTTTTCTGATCACATTCAGTGCCCCGCCTTCTTTGAACCACTGTATCTGCTGCTGATTGTAGGTATGGTTAACCGTTATATTATCAGCAGTGCCGTTGGCATGATATAATACTAAGGTAAGTGGTTTACCTGGAGCAAAGCCGGTGAGTCCTGTAATATCAATGGAGTCGTTTTCCTGGATCTTATCGTAATCTTCCTTATTAGCAAAAGTAAGCGCCAGCATGCCCTGCTTTTTCAGGTTGGTTTCATGTATGCGGGCGAAGCTTCTTACCACAATAGCGCGAACGCCTAAGTGGCGCGGTTCCATTGCCGCATGTTCCCTGCTCGATCCTTCACCATAGTTTTCATCACCCACTACCACGCTTCCTATGCCGGCGGCTTTATAGGCTCTTGCCGTTGCGGGCACAGGTCCGTATTGGCCGGTTAGCTGGTTTTTTACCGTATCTGTTTTTTCGTTATAGAAATTGATAGCGCCGATAAGCATGTTATTGCTGATATTGTCTAAATGCCCCCTGAATTTTAACCAGGGACCGGCCATGGAAATATGATCGGTAGTGCACTTTCCTTTGGCTTTAATTAAAAGTTTCAATCCTTTTAAATCTGTTCCTTCCCATGCGGCAAAAGGGGCCAGCAACTGCAGGCGCTGTGAATCGGGTTTTACCACTACCTCCACGTTGCTGCCATCTATGGCAGGTGCTTCATAACCGGGATCGTCTACCGAAAAGCCTTTGGGCGGCAGTTCTAACCCTGTGGGTTCATCAAGCATTACCTCTTCGCCATCTTCGTTCCTGAGCTTGTCTTTTAACGGGTTAAAAGTAAGGTTGCCCGCAATGGCAAATGCGGTAACAATTTCGGGAGAAGCAACAAAAGCATGCGTGCTCGACAGCCCGTCGTTGCGTTTGGCAAAGTTGCGGTTGAAGGAAGTGATGATAGCGTTTTTGCGGTTGGGATCGTCAATATGTCTTGCCCATTGCCCGATGCAGGGACCGCAGGCATTGGCCAGTACTACGCCGCCAATCTGGTCGAATGTATTGAGGAAGCCGTCTTTTTCAATGGTATAACGAACCATTTCACTACCGGGTGTAATGGTAAATTCGGCTCTTGTTTTTAAATTCTTATCAATGGCCTGCTGCGCAAGAGAAGCGGAGCGGCTGATATCTTCATAAGAAGAGTTGGTGCAGGAACCGATCAGTGCCACTTCTAATTTTTCGGGCCACTGGTTGGCTTTTACGGCTTCGCCAAATTTACTGATGGGCCATGCCAGGTCGGGTGTAAAAGGACCATTTACATAGGGCTCCAGCTCATTCAGATTGATTTCAATCAACTGGTCGTAATATTTCTCCGGGTTGGCATATACTTCAGGGTCGGGACGTAAATGTTCTTTAATGCCGTTTGCCAAAGCTGCTACTTCTTCGCGTTCTGTAGCTTTGAGATAAGCAGCCATTTTTTCATCATAGGTAAAGATAGAGCAGGTTGCGCCAATTTCGGCGCCCATATTACATATAGTGCCTTTGCCGGTAGCGCTGAGGCTTTCGGCGCCTTCGCCAAAATACTCCACAATAGCGCCAGTGCCGCCTTTTACGGTAAGAATGCCGGCTACTTTCAGTATTACGTCTTTAGGGGAAGCCCATCCGCTTAATTTCCCTGTGAGCTTTATGCCAATAAGCTTAGGCATTTTCAGTTCCCATGCCAGTCCGGCCATCACATCCACCGCATCGGCGCCGCCAACGCCAATGGCAACCATGCCCAATCCGCCGGCATTGGGGGTATGCGAGTCGGTTCCGATCATCATACCGCCGGGAAAAGCATAATTTTCGAGCACAACCTGGTGAATGATACCTGCACCGGCTTTCCAAAAGCCGATGCCATATTTATTGGAAGTGGAGGCAAGGAAATCGTATACCTCTTTATTTACGTCCACGGCGGTTTTTAAGTCTTCCGCGGCGCCTACTTTAGCCTGTATCAGGTGGTCGCAATGAACGGTAGAAGGAACGGCCGCGGTGCTTCTGCCGCAGGTCATGAACTGCAGCAGAGCCATTTGCGCTGTGGCATCCTGCATGGCTACGCGGTCGGGCGCAAAATCAACATAATCTTTTCCTCTTGCATAAGCACGAACAGGCGGCTCATAAAGATGCGCGTATAATATTTTCTCTGCCAGGGTAAGGGGTGTTCCGGTAAGCCTGCGTGCCGCAGCAATTTTATCGGGCATGCCTGCATAGGTTTTTTTTATGAGATCGAGATCAAAAATCATATATATCTATTTTTTGATGGTTGACGTGTTTATATTGCCGGCAGGCAACTTTGTTCTGCCTCCACTCCATTTACCAGCTCGTTGCCTGCAGGTTCGCCCTCACCCAAAATATGCAACATATTATTATTAATATAATAGCAAGAGGATATGAATGGCTGTCAAAAAAGTTGGGCGAAATTATCAAAAAAAGGCCGGTTTCATAACAAGCCCTTTGGTTTATCGTTATTTATTTTTTATAATTTAGCAGTATGAACAGGTTCAAGCACTTTATTGAATGGCAGGTGTTTGGGGTTTGCTCCTATATTGGTGAAAAAATAGGAATTGCCAGTACCACCATCCGCAAGCACTTTATTTATATTTCGCTTCTTACAATGGGTTCACCTATAATTATATATATGTTCCTGGCCTTTTGGGTGAATATCCGGAACTATATCTGGAACCGCCGCAGAAACCCGCTGAACAGTTAGATCGTTATATTTAGCGTAAGAAAGTTCCGGAAACCCAGATGATATACAAAGTCAGCGGCTTTGTGGTAAAATATTACTTTTAAAATAACAGCATGAAAAAAATAATCGTTTCCGCCATTTTCTTTTTGATCGGAACTATCGCTTTTTCACAACAACAAAAACCCAAACTATGGTATACCGCACCGGCGGATGCATCGGTTAAGGATGTGGATGATGGCTGGAAGAATGATGAGGAATGGCTGAAAGCCCTGCCCGTGGGCAATGGCTTTATTGGCGCCATGGTGTTTGGCGATGTGAATAAAGAAAGACTGCAACTGAATGATAAAACATTGTGGAGCGGCAGCGTGGCAGATAATGATAACCCGGATGCCTTTGCTTCTCTGCAGGAAATAAGAAATTTATTGTTTGCCGGGAAGTATAAGGAAGCCACAGCGCTCACCAACAAAACACAGGTATGCAGGGGTGCAGGGTCGGGTAACGGCAACGGCTCAACGGTTCCCTTTGGCTGCTTTCAAACCTTAGGCGACCTGTGGATTGATTTCGGTAAAAAAGCGATTTATACAAACTATTACCGCGATCTTGATATTATAAATGGGATCGCCTCTGTGAAATACGATCAGGAAGGCATTCAGTTCAAAAGAGAAATTTTTGCCAGCTATCCCGCAAAGGCCCTGGTCGTTCATTTATCTGCATCAAAAGCCAAAGCCCTTTCTTTTACATTAGCTATCAACCGGCCGGAAAGATTTACTACCGCGGCGCTGCAAAACCAACTGTTCATGACCGGTACGATGAACAATGGCGCCGGTGATGAGGGCATGAAATACAAAGTAATGGTAACACCGGTTTTGAAAGGTGGAAGTATAAAAACGGAGGGCAACAAATTAGTCATTACCAATGCAACAGAAGTAATGCTGGTAATAACTTCGGCTACCAATTACCGTTTGCATTACCCGGATTATATCAATACTAATTATGAAAGAGAACTGGAACAGCTTACCGCAAGTGCTGCTAATAAGCCCTATGCCACGCTGCGCAGTGAGCATGTAGCCGATTTTTCTGCTTATATGAACCGGGTATCATTTCGGCTGGGTGATGATAAAAATACCACGCTGCCTACCGACGCGTTTTTGCAAAAAAATAAGCAAACACAAAACGAGCAGGAATTATACACGCTCTATTTTCAGTACGGAAGATACCTGTTATTATCTTCTTCCCGCCAGGGCAGCTTGCCCGCCAACCTCCAGGGCATGTGGGCCAATAAGATACAAACGCCCTGGAACTGCGATTACCATACCGATGTAAATGTGCAGATGAATTACTGGCCGGCCGAAGTAACCAATCTTTCCGAAACCCATTTACAATTAACAGAACTCATTGCATCGCTGCAGGCGCCCGGAACAAAAACAGCCCAAACGCATTATCATGCCGGCGGCTGGGTAATGCATCCTATTACCAATGTATGGGGCTTTACCGCTCCGGGGGAGCATCCAAGCTGGGGATTGCATGTGGGCGCCAGCGCATGGATGAACCAGCATTTGTGGGAGCATTATGCCTTTACAAAAGACGAAGCCTATTTGAAAAAGGTATTTCCCATACTGCAATCTGCCGCGGCATTTTATATAGACTGGTTAGTAAAAGACCCTGTGTCGGGGAAATTGGTGTCCGGCCCGGCGGCTTCGCCCGAAAATAATTTTATTGCGCCCGATGGCAGCCAGGCAAGCATCAGCATGGGACCATCGCATGATCACCAGGTGATCCACGATTTGTTTACCAACACATTAAATGCGGCTGAAGTTTTGGGAATAAAGAATGAAACGATTGACAAAATAAGATCAGCGATTGATCAAATTCCGGCTCCTGCTATTGGCTCCGATGGAAGGCTGATGGAATGGGCGCAGGAGTTTAAAGAAGTGGAACCACAGCACCGGCATGTTTCGCATTTGTTTGCTTTATATCCCGGCAACCAGGTATCTTACTACAAAACACCGGCACTGGCGCAGGCAGCACGAAAATCGCTCGAATTAAGGGGCGATGGGGGTACAGGCTGGTCGCTGGCTATGAAAGTAAGTTTCTGGACGAGGCTGCATGATGGTGATCATGCTTTAAAGCTGCTCAATCGTTTATTGAATCCTGTACATTCCAGCGGCGTGGAAATGACCAATAGTGGTGGTACTTATAATAATCTATTTTGTGCTCATCCGCCATTCCAGATTGATGGCAACTTTGGCGCTACCGCCGGCATTGCCGAAATGTTGCTGCAGAGCCATGAAGATTTTATTGAACTGCTGCCTGCACTTCCTGCATCATGGAAGGATGGCGAAGTAAAGGGTTTATGTGCAAGAGGTGGTTTTGAACTCAATATGAAATGGAAGGATGGAAAGCTTACGGATGCGGTGCTGTTTTCCAGGAAAGGCGGTAACTGCGAAGTAAAATATGGCAATGCAGCAATACACCTGCAAACCGTTGCGGGTAAAACGTATCCGCTCAGCGGATTGTTGAAGTAGCAGGCGGAAGTGCTCTGCGGCCGGCGCCAGACGCAGGATGGGTCAAACCGTTTTACCTCCTTACCAATGCTCATAATAAGTAGTGTGACTTTGTTCATCTGTACTGCTAAAGCTCAATTTTGTTACTATTGTTTGTGATGCTGACGCAGGAAGCATCCATTTTCACTCTATAATACAAATGCTCCATTCCTTATAATGACGGTACAACCGGCGTATGAATGCATCTATTCGGTTAAATGGTTCGTGCGGACACTAACCATGGCGGGTGTACGAATCGTATTTTGGAGAATGTGCTTATTGTGAAAGGAGTTCACTAATTTTGTACTGTAGAACCCTCACAACCATCAGCCAAAAGAAAATATTTTTTGATGAATGCGTACATCCTGTTGGGGTAGTTACCCGCGTGGGTATAATAGCATTAATTTAAGATAATCATAAAGCAAAGCGATGAAACTTACATATAATCCACGTTACCCTTCCGTGGAAGATCTAAGAGAAAAAGCCAAAAGAAAGATACCAAAATTTGCATTTGAATACTTAGACGGCGGCTGCAATGAAGATGTAAACCTGCACCGGAATACGGCCGATATCCGCGAAGTTGAACTGCTTCCGCAATACCTTGATGTACATACGGGCTCTGATATGCGCACAGAATTATTCGGACATACTTACGATGCACCTTTCGGGATTGCCCCGGTGGGGCTGCAGGGGCTGATGTGGCCTAAAGCGCCTGAGATACTGGCCAAGGCTGCGTTTGAGCACAATATACCTTTTGTGTTAAGTACGGTAAGCACCAGCAGTATTGAAACAATCAGTGAAATTACAGAAGGCAGGGCCTGGTTTCAATTGTATCATCCCACGGAAAACAAACTGAGAGATGATATTATCAAAAGGGCCGAAGCTGCACATTGTCCTGTACTTGTTATTCTTTGTGATGTGCCCACTTTTGGCTATCGTCCGCGTGATATAAGAAATGGTTTGGCCATGCCTCCCAAAATGTCGTTCACTAATATGCTTCAAATTATGGGCAAACCCGAATGGGCGGTTAAAACGCTGATCAACGGGCAACCCGCTTTTGAAACCTTAAAACCGTATACACCCAAAGGGCTCGATTTAAGGCGGCTTGGTGCGTTCATGGATCAAACTTTTTCGGGAAGGCTCAATGAAGAAAAAATTGCGCCTATCCGTGATATGTGGAAAGGAAAAATTGTTTTGAAAGGAGTAGCCAGCGAAGCCGACACAGAAAAAGCCATCCGGCTGGGCATTGACGGTATTATTGTATCTAATCATGGCGGAAGACAGTTGGATGCGGGCCAGTCAACCATAAAGCCACTCACCTCCATTGCCGCAAAGTATGGCGATAAAATAAAAGTAATGATGGACAGCGGTTTAAGATCGGGCCCGGATATAGCAAGGGCGCTTGCTTCAGGAGCGCAGTTTACCTTCCTCGGCAGATCATTCATGTATGGCGTGGCGGCACTCGGTAAAGCAGGCGGAAACCATACGATCTCTATTTTGAAAACACAGCTTCAGCAGGTTATGGAACAAATTTGCTGCGCAAAAGTAAACGACTTCCCCAGGCACCTGGTAAGGTATAAATGAGGTCATAGCTTACTGGCTAAGTGGTTCGTGCGGACAAGAATCACGGCGGAAGGGCAATTGGATAAAATCCGAAGCCGGAAATTCTAAATTCGAAGCAAACGATAAACCATAAACTATCAATAATATGATCCGCCTCCGCCATCGGGAGGTTACCTGCCTGCCGGTAAGCAGGCTTTGACCGTTAAAAATTATTACGTATCATTCAAATCAGTTTCAGCGTTTCGCAATGACGTTTATGAACTTATTACTCTTCTCCAAAAACCTGGTGCGTTGAAACGGCTATCCTGTTCCATGCATTAATGACAATGATCTGCATTATAATTTGTGCCAGCACGTTTTCTCCATAAAATCCCAACACTTTATTATAGGTTTCATCGCTTACCCCGTTGTTTGCAATGAGGGTAACCTCCTCCGTTAGTTGCAGTACCGCTCTTTCTTCTTCTGTAAACAATGGCGATTCCTTCCATGCCGGTAAGGCAAAGATCCTTCGCTGGGTTTCGCCGATCTTCAGCGCTTCCTGTGTATGCATATCAATGCAATACGCACAACTGTTGATCTGGGATGCTCTTATTTTTATCAGCTCCCTGAGCAGGTGTGGTATCGCTGAACTTCTTACATACTGCTCCATACCCAGCATAGCCTTGTAGGCATGGGGTTCCGTTTTTGTAATGTTAATTCTTTTCATGTTTTATCGTTTATTAAACTGTTTATATAAGCGGTGGTAACCGGGTTTTCCTTCACCTCACCCATTCCTTCATACCGCAATAATTTTTCCGCGGTATTTTTCATAGCGTTGACGGCGATCTTTAAAAACCCGGGGCCAAGACTTAACCTTGCCACCCCTGTTTTTTGCAATGTTTCAAAATCAGGGATGCCGGGAAGCAATAAAATATTTACCGGTAACGCAACAGCTTTAATAACGGCTTCCATATCATCTTTTGTTTTTAAGAAGATAGGATAGAAGCCGTCAGCGCCTGCATCTTTGTACGCTTTCCCACGCCGAATGGCATCATCTAATTTTTCTTTGGCTGATAAATGACTCCCTTTCAGGTATACATCTGTGCGGGCATTGATAAAAAGGGGTGCTCCCATTGCCAAAGCGGTATGCTTTACAAGGCTTATTTTTTCACACTGTACTTCCACAGGACTGAGTGAATCATCATCATGGCTGCTGTCTTCAATATTGATTCCGGCAATTCCTGCATCAATGAGCTTTTTAATGTTTTCAGAGAGCGTATAATTATCTTTCGCATACCCACTTTCAATATCTGCCGTAACCGGAATTTCCACCTGTCTTACTATTCTTTGCAGGATGGATAGCAGATCAGAAAAAGGAATTTTTTCTCCATCGGGGTAACCATTGCTAAAAGCGACAGAAGCGCTAGCGGTGGCAACGGCGGCATATCCCATGTTTTCTAACAGTGAAGCGCCTAAAGGATCCCAGATATTGGGTAGCACCAACAGTTTATCATTATGGTGCAATTGCTTTAATCTGTCTCCCTTTTGTAATGCTGTATTATTGGGTGAGGACATTTTTAGTATTTTAAAAAACGTGGTAATAATGATATTGTAAAGGATTTGCAGCAGGGTTTGTGATGATCAGCCTGGCCTGGGCTGATGCAGGGCCAACTGTATTTGATCTTTTAATTCGGGAATAGCTTCTTCCATGAACCACGGATTTATGGTAACCCAGTTTTGATTGCGGGGAGAAGGATGGGGCAGGGGGAAATAACGGGGAAGATATTCTTTATAGCATCTTACCGTTTGCGTAAGACTGGCTTTGCTATTCTTTTTTAAATAATAGCGTTGTGCATATTGTCCTATTAACAATATGAGTGGACTACCTGTTATGCCTTTCAGGACGCGCGGATGCCAGAGCGGTGCACACTCGGGTCTGGGAGGTAAATCGCCTGAAATGGCTTTCCCGGGATAGCAAAATCCCATAGGCATTATAGAAAAAGCTTCGGGATCATAAAAAGTGGCTTCATCTACATTCATCCATTCTCTTAATTTCCTTCCGCTGGCATCGTTCCAGGGAATACCTGTTTCATGAACACGGCTGCCGGGCGCCTGGCCAATGATAATTATTTTTGACCGGTCGCTTAGCTGAACAACCGGGCGGGGACCCAACGGTAAATGATCTTTACAAACTTCACATCTTTGTATTCTTTCTAAAAGCGTATCCATTACAAGTTCATCAAAAAAAATCAATGCAAAATTAATCTATACGAAGGTCGGTATGTTTTCTAAATTGGAAATAACGAGCTGTCAGCTTTCAGCCTCTTCCCTGTAACCTGCAACTTGTACCTTCACCCTTCACCTCTCAAACTTTCACGTCTCACTATTCACTACTCACAATTCACCTCCTCCATAGCTCAGCCTTCCGTTTACAATTCTTGCGGGAGCGGTATAGGGATGTTCTTCTGCCTTTTCAATACCCATGATATGCCATACTATCCACCCTTCTGACTTAAGATAGTCAGAAACCATACTCCTGTGACAACGCCACCATACCGCTTCCGAACACATATACACCGTGCGTAGTGCTGATGCCAGCTTTTCGAGCGCTGTTACTCCTTCTTTAAAAGCATCTGTTTCCATATAATCGGCATAGCCGCGAAAAGCAGGATGCCTCCATTCCGTATTTTTAGAATCGGGGGTCACTTTTCTTCTCCCGCCAAGATCTTTCAAATGAATATATTGTATATGGTTTTGGGGTAAGGTAGTTTGCAATGTTTCTTTATTGAATTGAGGAAACTTCCGCGATCCGGGAAAGCTCCTGATATCTGCTACCAGCTCAATGTTGAAAGAATGCAGCATTGCTGTAAATTCCTCAAAAGGATGAATGGAATGCCCGATGGTCCAGATGGTTTTGTTTTCTTTTTTCATGAGGTTTGATCAAACCGTCAGCATAAACTGCTATAGTATTGCCTTCTTTCCGGCCAGGTTGTTGGTAATGGAATTTTGCGTTTCGCGATGGTAAATATAAGTAGGGAGCCCGGTTTTCATTACCCTTGCGCCCAACCGGATGGCCCTGTCTAAGAAATCGGCATCATGCCCTAAACACATATCGGAAAATCCTTTCATCAAAAAGGCCAGGTTCCTTTCAATAAAGAAAGTACCGCCAATGGCACAGTTACGCAGGTGAACCCTTTTTTCAAAATCGTGCCTGTCGGGCACATAGGGACTTCCAATGATCTTTACACCGCCATGCAAAAAGTTAACGGCAGAATTTTCCGTAAGCATAGCTTTTCTTGTTGCAAGATGATCCGGGCTAAACTCATCATCCGAATCCAGAAAGGTAATATACCTGCCTGTTGATAATAAAATCCCTGAGTTCTTTGATGCCACACAACCCTTGCTTACCTGCCTGATATAAGTTATTTTATTGTTCAGCTCCAGGTAAGGTATAATTTGAGCATGGGTGTCATCTGTGCTGCCATCATCTACAACAATGGCCTCCCAGTCTTTTTCTGTTTGACTGATCAAACTATACAAAGCACGCTTTAACAGGTTGGCCCTGTTGTACGAAGTGATGATCACAGAAAAAAACGGCAAATGAAATAATATGCCTGTATGTTCAGTATGTTCCATTCTTTTGGTATGAAAAATATTGAATCCTGTAGCAGCACAAAGGTACATGCAATTTGCAGCGGTAACCCGCAGGAGAAGAAAATTTACCAATATCGAAAATACAGGAAATGACGGACTTGCATTATGGCGCCGCTTCCCCCTGCTTATTGATGAGATGCGCAATTACAGGCGCTTTGCCCCAGTGCGGCGGTACTTCATTGGAGGTAAGCAAGGGCATGGAGGAGCTGATGCCTCCCAGGTATTTTACTGTATTTTGATATACCAGCCTTTTTATTTTATGAAACCGTATGGCATACGAACACATCAGGCAGGGCTCGTGCGTAGTATACAGGGTGCAATCAGACAGATCATTTGTGTTCAGCCTTGCTATAGCCAACCTGATGGCTTCTATTTCGGCGTGGCAGGTAATGTCATTTTTAGTTTTACCCGCTTCCATTGCCTCAGTTACCAGCTTATCATCCTTCACAATAAGCGCTCCAACCGGCGATTCGCCTTTTGCTGCGGCCGTAAGCGCCAATGCCTCGCAGCGCTGCATAAAATAAATATCACTTTTCATACGGGTTTAGAATTCCTCTGTAACAATCCTGCTTTTATCTGCTCCCAGTTCCTCCAGGGTTTTTGCTATCTCTTCTACCATGGCATCGGGCCCGCAGATATAGAAATATTGCGACAGGTCTTTTATTTTTTCCCGGAGATAGCCGGTATCTATTTTCCTGCTATCGTATAGCGCTGTTTTTTCCTGCGTAAGGGTATTAATGAAGTTATGGCCAAGCATTTTTTCAAACTCCTCTTTAAGAATGATATCTTTTGCTGTTCTGTTGGAAAAAAGGAGTTGGTTGTTGCCCATTGCGCCATCTTTATACCATTGTCTTAAAATAGCAATAAAAGGTGTAACCCCTGCCCCACCGGCAATAAAGACGCCTGGTCCTTTATAATGAATGGCGCCCCATATATCGTGAAGGATCAGTTCATCGCCTGCTTTTAATGTTCCTAAGGTATGCGTAACGCCATGGTGATCATCGTATATTTTGATCGTAAATTCCAGGTGATCCCAGTTGTTCAAACCGGTAAAGGTAAAGGGTCTTCTCTCCGCTTTCCAGTTGGGATGATTGATAACGATATCGGTTGCCTGCCCCGGCTGGAATGTATAGTTATTGGGTTTACTCAGCTTAAACCGCTTTACATTGTGTGTTACAAATTCAGTTTCCAGGATTTTTACAATATGCTCTTCGTTCGGATAGTCCATAAAAAAGGGTTTTATAAAGTGTAAGGTTGATTTATTTTTCTTCAAATATTTTTGTAGGAATAATAAACAAAGGTATCGTACTGTGCCGCAGTACTTTTTCCGCTACGCTTCCTATCATTATTTTATTAAGTCCCCGCCTGCTGTGTGTTCCCATAACAATTACGTCTGCATGGATGGCAGTAGCCGTTTCCAGTATACACTCGCCTGTATCGCCTTCTTCTACAGCGGTTTGTATAGTTGCATCACCTAAGTGCTCCTTTAGCTGGTGAAGATAATCCTGCGCTGCTTTTTTTATTTCCTCCACGGGTGTTGTTTCAAGAATATCCAAATCACTAAAAGTGTCGAATCCCAGCACCGGCGAATAGTTGCGGGAGGCGTAGTAGATGGCATCTGTTGTTACGTGCAGCAGGGTGGTATCGGCCTGCATGGATTTGGCAAGGGCATAACCTGCTTCCGCTATTTTTGGCGCGGTAGCACTGTAGTCGAGTGCAATTAATACTTGTTTCATGATCCTGTATTTTTAAATTTATCAGTTATTGCTGTTTTAAAAGTGCTTTTGCTTTTGCCGTTATATTGTTTGCGGAAAAGCCATATGCTTTCATTATTTCGTTTCCGGGGGCCGATTCGCCGAATTGTGTAACGGCAACCACGTCGCCATCATCGGTTGTATACTTGCTCCAGCCTACCGGCGATCCGGCTTCTACGGCCAGCCGTTTGCGGATATGCGCAGGAAGCACTGTTTCTTTGTATGCCCCGGTTTGTTTGTCAAATAGTTCCCAGGATGGGAAGCTTACTACACGTGCGCGAATAGATTCCCGCAGCAACTGTTGCTGTGCTTTTATCAGGAGCTGTACCTCGCTTCCCGTTCCCATTAAAATAAGCTGTGGTTCCCCTTCACAATCAGATAAAATATAAGCGCCTTTTTCGAGTGCGGTGGCTTTTGTATATTTTTCCTGGTCAATTACCGGCACTTCCTGTCGGGTAAGTATGATGGCAACAGGTCCTCCCCTATGTTCGAGCGCTACGCGCCAGGCCTGCACGGTTTCGTTGGCGTCTGCCGGGCGGATGACCAGCATATTGGGAACAGATCGTAAACCAATAAGCTGTTCTACCGGCTGGTGTGTGGTACCGTCTTCCCCCAATCCGATGCTGTCATGTGTATAAATGAATATAGGCCTTATTTTCATGATAGCCGCAAGGCGCACAGGCGGCCGCATATAATCGTAAAAGATGAGAAAAGTAGCCCCGTAGGGAATGATACCTTTAGTAAGCGCCATACCGTTTAAGATAGCTCCCATGGCATGTTCCCTGATGCCAAAGTGGAAATTTCTACCGCTGTGATTTTCACCGCTGAAAGATGGAAATGCGTTTAAATAAGTATCGGTAGAGGGCGCCAGATCTGCAGAGCCTCCGATCAGCAGGGGAAGCTTGTCTGCAATAGCGTTCAGCATCTTACCTGATGCCTTCCTGGTAGCCATACCTTTTTCATCTGGCTTAAAAACGGGCAGGTCATTGTTCCATCCTCCGGGCAATTTACCGCTGCTCAATAATTCATATTCGGCTGCTTCAGCGGGATATTTTTGCTTATACTCCCGGTATAAAGTGTTCCAGTCATTTTCTTTCTGCATGCCGGCTTTTCCTTTTTCCCTGTAAAACCGCAGTACATCATCTGCTACCATAAAGCTTTTATCGGGGTCAAACCCGAAATTTTCTTTTACCAGTCTTACTTCATCTTTCCCCAGAGGGCTGCCATGAGCTGATGCCGTGTTCACTTTGTTGGGACTGCCAAAACCAATATGGGTACGTATGCTAATGAGTGAAGGACGCCGCTTTTCATTTTGGGCATTTTTTATGGCAGTGGCAATAGCCGCTATATCATTACCATCCGCTACTGCCTGTACGTGCCAGCCATAAGATTCAAAGCGCCCGGCTACGTCTTCATTAAATGCCAGTGATGTTTCTCCTTCAATCGTAATATGGTTATCATCGTATAAATAAATAAGCTGTCCTAATTGCAAATGCCCGGCCAGTGATGCCGCTTCCGAAGCCACTCCTTCCATGATATCGCCGTCGCTGCAAATAGCGTAAATATGATAATCAAACAGGCCGAAATCCGGCTTATTGTACCGGGCGGCAAGGTATTGCTGCGCAATGGCCATGCCTACCCCGTTGGCAAAGCCCTGTCCGAGCGGGCCGGTAGTAACTTCAATGCCGGGACATAAGCCATATTCGGGATGTCCGGCGGTTTTACTGTGTAACTGCCTGAAGTTTTTGATATCGTCCATCGTGAGGTCGTAACCCGTTAAATGCAAAAAGCTGTATTGTAACATGCAGGCATGGCCGCACGACAATACAAACCGGTCGCGGTTAGCCCATTCCGGGTTTTGAGGGTTGTAATGCATGATCCCGGCCCAAAGCACATGTCCTGCGGGTGCAAGCGCCATGGGTGTGCCCGGATGCCCGGAATTGGCTTTTTGTACGGCATCGGCAGATAATACGCGAACGGTATTAATAGCTGCCTGTTCTATGGAGTCCATTTTATTGCTGGTTTACTGTTTTCTGAAAAATGGGGTTCAGGAAAGGGGAGTGGTTTTCCTGAAAGTTAACACTTATTATGCATAGTAATTAAATCATGCCGGGGCAGCGCTAATATTAATCAGGGAATAACCTAATATTAATCCGGGTATAACATAGTGGCGGCACAGGAAAGCTTATATTTATGTTTTAATTCAAATAATGCTTATGGAGGCGAAATACAATGCATCAACAGAAGCAAGGCCGGAAGGCGACAGGGTGCTGAATGCGCCATTGGTGCATATCAATATTGCTGAATTTATCAGGCAAATAAAAAAGGAAGCCACCTGGGATAACAGCGACCGTAATGCCATAACGGTGTACAAAACAGATGGATTAAGCATGGTACTGGTTGCCCTGCATAAAGGTTTGCCGCACAGTGTAACCGCGTTGCAGGAATCGGTGTTCCTGCTAACGCTCGCTACTTCCCCGGCAAAATAGGTTTACAATTTTTTTTTATTCAGGATTATCGGCAAGCTTAAAATTTTTGCTTTCCCCGTTTCCTTCTTTCCTGAAATGCACGGGCAATACGCCGGCCATATCACCAATAATATTAACCAGTTCCGTTCCTGCAGGGATCACGATCTTCGCATTTGTTTTAAGGGAGGCTTCCAGCGTTTCTAACTTTTTTAACAGTTGCGCATTTCCCGTAAAATATTTGTCGGCTGCTTCATTCACCAGCATAATGGCTTCCGCTTCTCCTTCGGCGTGTAGTACTTTAGCCCTTTTATAGCCTTCCGCCTCTTTAATTTTAGCCCGCTTTACACCATCAGCCACTGTTTCGGCCGCGGTAGCATAATCAATAGCCGCTATTTTTTCGTTTTCGGCCTTTACTACTTTATTCATTGTTTCCTGCACATCCCTTGGCGGATCTATTTCTTTTAACTCGGTTCGTACGATGATAATTCCCCAGCTTGCCGTTTCATTGCGTAATGTGTTATGCAGCTCAGCATTGATCTTTCCCCTCTCGCTGTTTGCCGATTTCAGGGTAAGCGTTCCTATAATATTCCTTAGTGTTGTGCGGGCAAGATTAACGATCTGCAATTTGTAATTGTTTACATTGTACTGAGAACTCTTTACACTTTCTTCGGCTTCTACCACCCTGAAATAAACCTGCGCATCAACGCTTGCATTCAGGTTATCGTTTGTGATAATTTCCTGCGGCTGCGCATCCACCATCTGTTCTGTTATATTTACAATATACATTTTGTCAATAAAGGGTATGATCCAGTGGAACCCCGCGTTGGCGAACTTGTTGTATTTCCCCAGTCTTTCAATTAAACCCCGGTGTGTTGGTCTTACTATTTTTACACCCAGGAAGAAAAAAGCCAATACTGCTCCAATAATTATTGCTGTTGATGATACCATTATTGTTCTTTTATTTTATTGTAAAAAATGAATATGTATGTTGATGAAGTGCCGGCCGGTAATTGCCTGTTTTTTTGGGTATGCTGTTCTGCCGGGTTGATTAGTAAAGATAAGCTTATTTACCTCATCTCCTTTTTTAAATGGTATACCGGTGTAATTGATGAAATGCTTTTGCGTCCCCGTCTGCTCAGAAATCAAAAACAAATCCGCCGTATAAACTGCCATTTAAAATGCCTGATCTTCCCTTTCTTTTTTCATTTACCATAAGGTCATTATCATTAATATAAGCTATCCTGAAATGTTTGATCCTGAAAGCAGCGGAAAAGCTCAGTTGTTTTACCGCCAGCCCGGCAGAAAGCAATGCATTGTTAAAAGGCACATAATTTACTCCGATGGACGCATCGTAAAAGCCATCTTCCGTAAAAATTACATCAGTGCCAAAATTAAAGCGTTGCCATTTGTAGCATGCGCCCAATCCTACTGCTCTCTGGTTTTGCCTATTGTAATTCTTATTGCCACCGGCAGCAAATGCATCGGCATATAATGTTGTGCCTGCAAGGTTCATCAGGTTGATTCCAACATGCAAAGCGTTGCTTACTTTATAGCTTGCCGATACATCAATGTCCCATTTTTGTTTTTTGATGGTGCTGTCGGTATAGGTGTTGGTGGTGGAACCATTGTCATCGAAAGATATCTGGAGTATATTGGGAATGTTAAATTGCTGCCATATGGATTTTATGGTTAATCCAGCGCTTATCCTGTCATTTATCTTCACGGCGGGCGCCAGGAAAGCCGAATATTCTTTTAATTTCATCAGGAAGGAATCTATCCGTACAGTATTGGCTTCATTTGAAATTTTTACAAATAAAGCCTCCCTGTATTCATCCTGCTGCGTGTATATAAATCCGGCGCCTGCAGAAAGCCTGTCATTTACCCTGAAATGCCCGCCCAGCTTTGCATTGTTTTTTACATTGGTAAGCAGGCTGATATTATAAGGGTTCGTGCTTTTAACGATTACTGACGGATTCCAGAAAACGGCTTCCGACATATCCCTTGCCGGTGAAAAGTTAAAGCCGGTGTTAGCGGTGTGCGTTAACGCGGAGGAGAAAAGCAATTGTCCGTATTTAATTTTACCAGGCCCCATTTCCCGTGCCTCAAAAAACCCTGCATTAGACACCACACCAATTATCGGCGTTATGTTGGTTAGCAGGTTCAAAAGCGCCGGCGTTCCCACTAAGGCGGTGGCATTAGTTATTTGCCCGATACCTTGTTCGGGTTGCTGTACTATTACGCTAAGCAAACTGTCTGACCTGAATGACGGCAATTCTACATCGTTGCAGTTGGCATTGAGCTTCCAGTCTTTTACCGTAACATACGATTTTGCTTTATCCTTGTTTTTCCTGTCCTGGTCTTCGGAAATAAATACCCGTTTTACCAATTCACTGCACTGGCTGCATCCCGAAACGATATACAGGCTCACCTGCTTATCCTGCAGTTCGGCAAACGGCACCCCGGTATTACATTCAAAATAACCCGGCGGGGTAGAGCCGGTGGTGGTAGATTTTGAAGGAACAAAGGCCGGCACCACAATAATGTTTTCGGCTCCCCTGGTAGAATGTACACTTTCATTCCGGCATCTTACCCTGCCTTTTATAACGAGGGTTTGACCCCAGGCTGCATTATATAAGAGCAACAACGAAACCGAATATGTAATGAAATTTTTCATGACCGTGATTTTAGATGGATGAATGAAACGCATTGTTTTATTCACTGTTTGTAATACATACAACCTTAAAATACAGGCGCTGTTACCGGGGAGCAGCTTTTGCCTGCAAAAGCTGTTAGGGGGAACAGGTGTTACGCATGCATGGCCGACGCCGAATACATTCAAGGGGGAGAAACCGGGCTTACCGGGTAACCGGGTTTAAAACAAAATCTACTTTCATTTCCCTGCTGCTGATCTTTACGGCAATGGTTTTGTCTTCAAAATCTTTGTTGGAAGTGGTGAGCGTAACTTCATCGCCTACCGTATAATTTTCCAGGCGAAGGTCATAAGTTCCGTTGGTGATGGTGGTGGCATAAAACCGGGTGCCGTCTGCGTTTACTTCCACTCCTGTAATGGGTATTTCAGCGGCGGTTTTCACCTGTCCGGTAATATGGATAACCTGAGGACCCGGTTGCGGGGAAAAGAAAATAAATCCAAGCACCACTAATAGCGCGCCTAAAATTGCGATGGTTAGTGTGATATACTTTTTCTTTTGTGCAGTCTTCGTTTTTAAAATGCTTTGAGCATCCTGCGTAGTTGCAGTATTTATTATAGTATGGCCATTTATAATGGCTGTAACCGCGCTGAATAGTATTTCCAGTTCAGGGTGATCCGTTTCTCCCTTCCATCCGGTAAGCCGGGCTGCCTCAATGCGCCTGAAGGCAAGCGGAATCGTTATGTCTTCCAGCAAAACCGGTGCAAGTATATTTCTTTGAGCCGCGTCAGTGGCTTCATTCTTTACCCATTCAGAATTTGCGGAACGCTGTGTCCATATTACTATTACGCATTTGGCTTTATTTAATTCCTGCTCTATAACGGTGTCATATCTTTGTCCTACGGGTATTTGCCTGTCCCACCAAACCGACCAGCCTTTATGTTCCAGTGCTTCGGCAATGGTTTTAACCCTTGTTTTATCTTCACTGGAATAACTTATAAATATGTCAGCCATACTGCTTACAATTTATAATTGAAATAATTCCATAAGGCAGATCGGACGTTGATTCCCGTTCAGCTTTCATTCCGGGTTTGTGCGGTTATGGTTAGGTTAACAAAACTCACCGGCGCTGCTTATTAATTTCTGAAGGTCGGCTTCCGTACAATCAATATAGCTGTAAATGGCAAACATAGGTGGCATATCCTCGTCTTTAATAAAATTGATCGTTTTAATGATGCTTTTTTGGGTTCGCAGCTCCATTACTTTGGCGCATTGAAACTCATCCCAGCATACATCCGATTTACTATATTCGGGTGTTAAAATACAGAGTACCGATTTTGAATTTTGTATAGCTTCCGAAATTTTCCTGATCCAAAGCCCGCCTGCTGGTATGCTGCTCCTGTCGTAAAAAATATTAAGCGCATCTTTCTTTTCCCGTATGGCTTTTACAAATTCCTGTACCGCTTCAGTTTGCTTATGCGAGTAGCTGATGAACAGATCATAGCTTGGAAGGGGTGCGGTATGGGGTTGCAATGCTACCGGCGGTGCTGCACTGGTTGATTCATTATGGCGTTCCGCATTTCCGGGAGCATAAACCGTTTCGGGTTCAGCAACTTCGGGGTAAGGTACTGCAGGTGGCCGCCGGGGAATGTCACTTATATTTTTTATTTCCTCCTGTACTGTTTTTACCAGCCGTTGTTTTACCAGTTCAAATATAGGTAATGCCGCAGTTGCCTGTTCCTGCCGGTATAGCACCAGCTTGATGCATTTCAATGGTAGTCCGTTCTGTAGCCAGAAAACAGCGTTTTCTAATAAAGCGGGGAGCATTTTTTGCATAGGCACTTTCTGGTATCCTGTTGCCAGCACCGGCATGGCTATTTCATCATTGTCTTCATCAAAAGCGAAACTGTTAATGCACCTGAAAATATTTCCAACAATGGTTTGTGGTTCGGTGGCATGGTACTGCGGCTCAAAACAAAGTATTTTTTTAAAATGGAATTTGCTTTTTTGTTCAGCGGAAAGCGGGGCAGATAGCCAGCATCCTAATTGGGCTACTAAGTCCATTTCTTTATTTGCGGCCAATGTCCGAACAAAAAGTCCTTTTTTTTGAAGCGCCAGGAACAATGAGCCTTCTAACGGTGTGTAATCATTCGGAAAAGCGGAAACTACCAGTATGTCAACAGCATGTTCCTTAGGGATAGCGGAAAGGTCACCGAGCAGCAATTGAATAACCGCGTCTTTTTTGCCTGCAGGTATCGTTATTTGTGAAAGGAGCTGCATCTGTAGTTATTTACGGCAATATTTTAAAGTAATATCCACACGATAATTTTCTTTCCATTGTATTAAACTTTCAGCGAAGCGTTCAACCGACTCCGGAATATTATTTCTGTCGTACGCATAATAGTGCGCCCCCTGTATATCTGCCGGGAGGCTTTGTTCGATGTTCTTTTCGTACAATAAGAACACATCTCTTCCTATGGTATCGGCAATGCCCAGCTCATAAAATACATTGGCATTGGGTGCCGAAATATCGGCTATTACCAGCCCCGCGCGTTGTATTTGCTTAACAATATTTTCAGACAATTTGCCAACGCGCGGGATCATATCTCCGCGTACACATTCCATTTTAGCTTTTATAACCGCTGGTTCAATGAAATCGAAAAAAACCCTGTTGGACCATTCCTCTGAAAAAGGCATAACAATAAAGCAGGAAGGAACATCAACATAAATTTCCTTCATATCGCCGGCGCCCATTGCTATCATAAATTTGTTGAGCATGCGGCGTACAATAGGGTTGAGACTGTAAGCGCCTGTGCCATCCATCTCAACAATGCCATCATCCCTCAGATACTGGATGGTATCGGGGTAACAATCAATACCCATTTCTATCAATTCTGTTTCCTTAAGTACTCCACGCATGCTTGTGTTGAGCAAATGGAGCATTTTCCATTGATCGCGGTAGGACATAAGTAATGGTTTAAATTAAATTAGTTTTTCAATACAGGTCATCAGCCAAGCTGGTTTTGCTTTGCTTTGCAGCAGCGCAGCGCTGGCATATATTTTTTTCAGATTTCCCGCCGTCGTTTCTTTTTCCCATTTGGCCGGGTTGCAGGTTAGCGCAGCGGCAAGGAATTGCGCCGATTTGGTTTCATTCAGTTCCAGCGCGGCCAGCTCCAGCGCTGTTGCCTGTACCCAGTAGTTGTTTTGTTTGGCTTCTAACTGCCTTTCTACCGAGTAGCTCACCAAAGGAAAATATTTGGTAAACCGCGGATCATGCGCGTTTTCAAAAAATAATAAGGTGAGTGCGTTTACGCCGGGGTAAAAATCTCTCGGGTCTGCATCAAAACCGTTTAGATAGGCTTTTATGGCTTTACGCCGGTATGCTGCTGCCAGCAAATCGTCGCCTGCATTATCGTCCATTAAGCCCTTATATACCGCGCCTAATAACCCGTTGGTTTCCGGATCGGCGCCATACCGGTCAATAATGCCATTCAATAGCTGCTCCGCTTCCTCTCTGTGCCCTGTTTTATTTAACGCCAGCGCCAGTTGCTGCTGAAGATAGATATCGCCTTTTCTTTCGCGTTGTACCATGGGCTGTATCATTGCTGTCATTTCGGTGAAGGCATTGATAGCTTTATAGGCGCTCATTAATGCATATACCAGGTCGTAGTTATATTTTAATCCATTCCCTGCCGTTTTTTCTATTGCTTTTAACTGTGCTGTGCACTTCCTTTTTTCCTGTTCGTACAAAGCTTTCTCTTCATTGGAAATGCCTTCTTTATTACTCTTCCTGTCCCACTGTTCCCATTCTTTCACCAACGATCGTATTTCCCGCTTGGTGTTGTTGGTTTCATTTATAGTTTCCATAAAAGCGCCGGCATTTGCCTTCAGCACATTTAATTCAGGAAAAACATAGGCGGGGATCATTTGGCTGATAGGGCTATCGGGCTGCGCCTGCTGCGCATCGAGGTTAAGGCGTATAATATCCGACAGGTCTCTGATCTTTTGCGCACAGTTGAGCACTTCTCCCCCTTCAAAGTTATACGGCAAGGCTCTGAGCGGCGCCACATCAAAAGGCAGCTTGGTATTGGACTCAAAAATGCTAACGGTAGTATAGGGCTTAACGGCATGGCGTATGCCTAATTCGTAAAACACATTGGCATTGGCAAAGCTCAGATCGGCAACGGCAAATTCGCAGTAAAGCAATCGCTCATACATGGGTTTGTGAATAAGCCCGCCGCCTTTCTCCTCATCGGCACGTACAGGCAACAGTCCTGCCCGTTCAATGGCTTTCTTAATAAATGAGGTATATACTTTATTAAAGTCAATTTCTTTTTTATTGCCATCCGTTTTTACGCCAAAGGGCATCAGAACGAAACAAAGACTTGCCATTTCCTATAGTTTAAAGGTATCAGCAAAATGATTTTCTTTCACCTCAGCGGAAGCAGCTTTTACGCCTATATCGTACAATTCGAACCTGCTGGCTGCATTGCTCATTTCTGTTAACCCGTCAATTTCGCTTTGTTTGTAATCCTTTTTCATTAAAGGCTTAAGCGTTTCAGCATCAAGCCAAAGATTATAGCGCAGGTACTGCATCAGCCCGCCATCTTTTTTAGCGCCGCTGATACAATCATTTTCAAGTTTGCCTATTTCCCCGTCAATATCCCAGGCGGTAGGCGAATTGCTCAGCCATTGCATAATTGCCTGGTTATGCCAGCTTGCATCCTGCATAAACATATCGGGTAATTGTTTTGCCCAGTTCAGGAGGTTGTTCTTTTTAACATCAGCCGGAATTTGTTTCCACCGGCTCATGCCCGTACCTACGGAAACAATGAGCAGGTTGTTTGCCCCGCATTTCCATTTAAAAGGAAATCCCTGTAAAGTAGCTACCATCAATAGCTGTAAGGCCGGGTTATTGGCCATGCTCACTCCCCCGTCTACAAAAGCGGCTTCATGCAGTGCGCCGCCCACATCAATAACCTGGGGCAGAAAATAAGTAGGTGCTGCGGCGCTTGCCCTTACCGCCTTCCACAAGAAAATATCCTTATTCAGCCCGTCGGCGCTATTGAAATATTTGCCGCCGGGATGGTTAATCAGCGGCCATACGCTGTTGGTATCGGCACGTTTTGCAATAATGCATAAGCCTGTCTTTATTTCCTCACTTTCCAGCTTAATATCACCGAATAGCTTTTGCAGCTCATCTTCTAACGGTTTGGCTTTATAGGTGGCTTTTAGCAGGTCATCTATCTCAAAAATTTTCCACCATTTGTTTTTTTTGCCGAATATTTTATCGCCAAGTTCCATATACATATGCTTTATGTCCTGCACCTTCATGCCAATGGCCAGGCACGATGCTATAATGGAACCGGTGCTTGTGCCGCCAATTAAATCGAAATAATCACAAAGGCGAAAATCTGTATGGTTACCATTTTGTTTTCGTAAAATGTCTTCGATCCGCTGAAGATAGCCGAGCGATAAGGCGCCCCGGATGCCGCCGCCATCCAGCGCAAGGATCCGTTTGGGTGAATTGTTGTTTGAAAGATGTTCAAGGAGTGTCATGCTATTGAGGTTTGAGTAGTGAAGGATACGCCTTCCTTTTCCGTGCCTTAATATAATCACCGGCGTTTGTATTTGCAATCCCCTAAAAGGGTTACCCGGAACAAATAACCGGCAGCGTGTACAAAAGTTACCGGGGCCCGGGAACCGTTGGTATGTTAATGATATATTCCGGATTTGTTAGGAGCAAATTATACGCTCATTAGCGGAAAGCGGCTATCGCTGATTTCTTTAGAAAAGAAAAAACTGTGGGTATATACTGCATGCTGGCGGATCTATACTGCGTTTAGTATACTTTTATATAAGGCTAATTGGCCTTCCCATATTTGTTCATTAGAAAAATGATCTTGCGCAAATTTTCTCCCGTTTCTGCCATATTGCTGTCTTAGTTCTTTATTTGTAACCAGCTTTTTTAGAACGCCTGTCAGCGCAGCAACGTTTCCTTTTTCAAACAATTCTCCGTTTATGCCGGGCTGCAGCGCATCTTTGCAGCCGGGTATATCGGAAGCAACTACAGGTGTTTCCATAGCAGCGGCTTCAATCAGCACATTGCCGAAGCCTTCGCGCAAAGAGGGTACGATCAAAATATCTATTATTTCATAAACGGATGTTACATCATATAATTTACCGAGGTAAAAAATGTTTTCACCATGGTATAACTGGTGAAGCAGGTGCTTCGAGAACAGGTTTTCTTCCACTACAGGACCGGCAAGCACCATACGCAAACAAGGATACGTTTTTGTTAGGGTGTTAAATGCCTCAAAAAGAATATCTATGCCTTTGTCTTTCGACAGCCGTCCTATAAAACCGAGCACGATTTCATTGCCATTGAATCCAAGCTGTTTACGGCGTTCCGCGGCATGGGCCAGAATAGCTTCATTTCTTGAAAACGAATGCAGGTCAATACCATTGGCGCTTCCCCGGCCTATTACCATTCCTTTTCCCACCGGGAGTATTTTTCTTTTTTCTGCATGGGTTTTTAAAGTAGGGCTCACTACAATCACTTTATGAGCTATGCCACATGATATCTTTTCTGTGGCGGTGATCAGCCCGCGTATTATACCTCTTTTTGTATCTGATAATAGTCCATGCAAGGTAAATATCTTCTTTTTATGCCCGGTGATCCACGCGGCCAGCATAATAAGAAACCCGGATTTGGGGTTGCCCGCATTAATAATATGGGGCCGTTCCTGCCGGATGAGGCGTATGATGCGCAAAAGCTGGAAAAAATCGGTAAGCGGAGTGATCCTTTTAGTAAAATTTATGGTCAATAACCGGGCGTTCTCCTTTTTACACAGCATGCTGATCTCTTCTCCCGGCCCACTAACAATAATCACTTCAAAGCCGTGCCGCACTAAAAAAGCTACCTGCCCGCTCAGGAAATTGGCACAAAACGAGCTGGAAACACCTAACAAAATTTTCGGCATAATCAATAATATCACTTAAAAGTAAGCGTTCGGCATAATACGGTAAAAATTTATTCAATCAAAGTACAATAGATTATTTTAGCACCGCATCTTTATCACTATTAATAACCGGCATTGCATTTTATTTTATATACTATTACCGGTATTGTATATGTAACCGGCTTCAGCCTGTTGTTTCGCCGGTTAAATCATAAGCAGGGAAAACCGGCTGCAGACCAATGGCTGATTAGCGCTTTTGCCGTAAAAGTAATGGCGGGGTTTGCGTACGGCTACCTGTACGCGCATGTTTTTGAAACGAGCGACAGTTGGGCATATTTCAGGGAATCGCTTACTGAATATCATAAGCTGCTTACTCATCCTTCCGCTTTTTTTTCTACAGGTATACACTTTAATAATGCCGGGGATCTTTTTTCTACTGCCGACGATGCTTCCTGGAGCAATGCCGGGGAGAATTTATTAATTAAGCTGCTCGCCATTTTTAATGTATTCAGTGGTGGTAATTATTATATCAATGTCATTTTTTTTAATGCTTTATCTTTCTGGGGGCTTTACCGCCTGTATATAGTTGCACAAAAACATACTCCAGCAAACAGGCTGCTGCTGTTTGGCCTTATCTTTTTCCTTCCTTCCTGCCTCTTTTGGAACAGCGGAATAGACAAAGATGGCTTAATGCTGTTCTTTACAGGCGTATTGATTTATGCAGCATATCGTTGCATTACCGTAAAACCAACGGCAGGGAAAGTGGCAGCAGGGATTATCAGCTTTATGTTTATCTTTTTATTGCGCAATGTAAATGCGCTTTTGCTGTTGCCTGCTATTGCCGCATGGTGGGTTGCTGTAAAATACCCCGTTAGGTCTTATCTCCCTTTTCTGATCATTTACAGTTTGGGCATCCTGCTCTTCTTTCTTTCGGTGCACCTGTCACCGGCGTTAAACCTGCCACTTAAGCTTGCAGAAAAGCAGCACCAGTTTTTAGCCCTGCAGGCCAATACGGTATTGCCCCTTACTCCCCTGCAGCCCACCCTTAAAAGCTATGCAGCCTTACTGCCTCAGGCAGCCAATCATGTTTTTTTACGGCCGTATATTACGGAAATAAAAAGCCCTTTTCATTTAATGGCTTTTGTTGAAATATTACTGATCATACTGATTCTTATACTTGCTGCCGCATCTGCCAAAAGGCAAATGTTTTACCATCTTGCACAACCCTTTTACCTGTTTCTTATTATGGTTGCGCTAAGCGGGTTATTACTCATAGGGTATACCGTGCCGTTTCCGGGCGCCATCGTTAGGTATAAAGCACTGTACCTTGTTTTTTTACTGATCCCCTTTGTTTCAATACTCAGGACAAAAACAAAAAGAAAATAGATTAATTATAATTATATATCTATTTTTTTTAAAGAAATGAACATTTTTTAATGATTTGCATAAATTTTTTAAAAAATCAAGTTAATTATTCAGAAAAAAGAATAGTTTTGCCCCTGATTTGATAATCATAAAAAATAATAATATATTAAACTTAAATTAGATGGAATCACTTCGGTTTAATGCAATCAATCATTTATCTGGTTTGGGCAAAGAAATTCTTGTAGAAGGGAATCAAAAAATAACCAGCATTTTTGGAGAAAATGTATTTACATTAAAAACGGCGCGGGAATATTTAAGTGATGAAGCCTATAAAAGTCTGGTAGCCTCCATTAAAACCGGCAAAAAAATAGACCGTACGATGGGTAACCATATCAGCGCGGGCCTGCGGCATTGGGCAGAGGCCAAAGGTGTTACCCATTTTACCCATTGGTTTCAGCCTTTAACCGGCACAACAGCCGAAAAGCATGATTCTTTCTTCACACTGAAAGGCGATGGTACGCCTATTGAGGAGTTTGACGGCGCCGCGCTGATACAGCAGGAGCCCGACGCATCTTCCTTTCCTTCGGGCGGGTTAAGAGCTACTTTTGAAGCAAGGGGCTATACCGCCTGGGATCCCACATCACCTGTATTTATTATGAATATTGGCGATGCCAACACGCTTTGTATTCCTACCATATTTGTTTCCTATACCGGTGAATCTTTAGATACGAAAACCCCTTTGCTCCGTTCACTGGAAGCCCTGAATAAGGCCGCAGTAGATGTGTGCAATTATTTTGATAAAAATATTACCAGGGTTATTGCTACATTAGGATGGGAGCAGGAGTATTTTGTGGTAGATGCTGGTTTGGCCAACGCCCGTCCCGACCTGGTAATGACCGGTCGTACGGTTTTCGGTCATTCCCCCGCCAAAGGTCAGCAATTGGAAGATCATTATTTCGGGTCTATTCCCGAAAGGATCTATGCATTTATGAAAGACTTTGAAGAGGAAGCGTACCGGCTGGGCATTCCTTTAAGAACCCGGCATAACGAAGTAGCCCCGGCACAGTTTGAGTGTGCCCCCATTTTTGAGGAAGCTAACCTGGCAGTAGATCATAATATTCTTTTAATGGACCTGATGACCAGGATAGCAAGACGCCATAACCTGATGACGCTGTTGCACGAAAAACCTTTTGCAGGTATTAATGGCAGCGGTAAGCACAACAACTGGAGCATGTCAACCGATACCGGCGTTAACCTCCTGGCTCCCGGTAAAACGCCCAAAACCAACCTCATGTTCCTTACCTTTTTTGTGAATGTAATTAAAGCCGTGGATGATTATGCCGAGCTGCTCCGGGCCTCCATTGCTTCTGCAGGTAATGATCACCGGCTGGGCGCCAATGAAGCGCCTCCCGCCATCATATCTGTATTCATTGGCAAATACCTGAATGAGGTTTTAACGGAAATTAAAACAAGGGTGGGCGATAATTTCTCCGAACAGGATGAAATTCTTTTGAAACTGGATATCCATAAAAATATTCCTGAGCTTTTATTGGATAATACCGACCGCAACCGCACTTCTCCGTTTGCATTCACGGGCAACAAATTTGAATTCCGTGCGGTAGGATCTACTGCTAACTGTGGTATTCCTATGACCACCCTCAATGCGATAATGGCAAAAACCTTAACGAACTTTAAAAAAGAAGTGGATGCTTTGATTGAGAAAGGCGACAAAAAGGAAATTGCTATTATGCAGGTTATCCGTGAATATATAACCAGCTCCGACAAAGTATTATTTGAAGGAGATGGCTATAGCGACGAATGGCATCATGAAGCGGAACGCCGCGGCCTGCCTAATGTAAGAACAACGCCACTGGCACTGGATGCGATGGTTACCGACAGCGCTAAAAAAATGTTTGAAGACCTGGGCATTTATCATCATTCCGAACTGGAAGCGAGGCACGAAATAGAGCTGGAAAAATACATTAAAAAGGTACAGATCGAAAGCCGCATCATGGGTGAGCTTTGCACCAGTCATATTTTACCCAGTTCCGTAAAATACCAGAATATCCTTATCAACAATATCAAAGGATTGAAGGACCTGGGATTGCCGGAAGCATCGTATGCCAACCAGTTGCAGATCCTTGAAAAAATATCGGAGCATATTGCCGAAGTAGCCGATGGTGTTGAAAAAATGATTGAGTCGAGAAAAATAGTGAACAAAATAGAAGACACCCGTACCAAAGCCATAGCCTATCAAAGCCAGGTTAAAGACGCGCATTTTGATAAGATCCGGTACCATGTAGATAAGCTGGAACTGCTGGTAGACGACCAGTACTGGTTATTACCGAAATATCGTGAATTGTTATTTTTAAGATAGTTTCATAACCGCCGCTAATGAACGAATGGGGCTGTTTCAAAAGTAATATTTTGCCACAAAGCCACGAAGAAAATAAATCGGGAAGATCAGGACTTTGTGTCCCGGCAGGCAGGTTTGAGTCTTGGTGGCATGGCTTCTATACCGGCTTTTTGAGACAGCCTCTTTTTTTGGCCGCTACATCGCTCCTCTTTTTAACAGAAGTCATTTTAACAATTTCTTCATAAAGACTGTGCAGGGTCATATCTTCATTTATCGGTTATCTTTGCCGCTGTTTATGCGGCGTATTTTTCAACATACTATTCTCTGGATCGTTGCATTGTCTATATTGAATACCAGCATTGACGTGGCAGACAATATCACTGCATTTTCAACAACAGATTCCGGCAAACCGGAATATATAGAAATTGAAAGTATTGTTGAGCTGCTGCTGGACACAGCCATTGACATAACACTCCCCGACCAGAAGGGCAACGATCAGCAAACCACGCTGAAAAAAACTACCGTTTTTGATTTCTCATTCCAGGAGAAAAAAGAAAAAACAATGACCCGCGTTGCGGGTACCGCCATTCCGCATTTCCCTTACGCTTATTGTTCAGGCGCCCTCTCTCCGGGGTTCATTTCATTCTTCTCTCCTCCTCCGGATAATATTTGATCATACATCACTCTATTATTACAACAGGCTTACCAATGATGATTTTAAAGGCCTGGCGTTCTTGCCTGTCCCGTACTGTTATCGTTCGTTTTGGCTATCCCGAAATGAAGATCAGTTTGTTATCGTTCATGGTTTTGAAAGTTTACCCCATAGGCCACATAGCGCACATAGAAAAGCACGTAACATGTTGTCAAATGCCGATGTGAAATCTATGTTCCCTATGCTTCTGTGTGATTCCGTAATATCCAAAACTTAAGTTAGCAAGGACAGGTGCCCATGTATGATCATGTTACCCTGAAAAAAAATTTTAGCTGACAGCATCCTGTTTATCAAAAACAAATGTGATGAAAAAATATTTTGTGTTATTTTTCTCTTTAGCGCTCTCCTGCCCGTTGTTTGCGCAAACCAAAGACAGTATTAGTGTATCACTGACCCGGGCAGAAGCGCTTTTCCTGAAAAGCAACCTGGCGCTGCTGGCATCACAATACCGGGTATCGGCGGCAGAAGCCGCGGAAATGCAGGCGCGCCTGTATAACAACCCCGTACTGTCGGCAGAATTAGCGGCATACAGCAATACCCGTAAATGGTTCGACGCAGGCATGCACGGACAAAAGTCCTTTGGCATAGACCAGTTGATCACGTTAGCGGGTAAACGAAATAAAAGCGTGCTGCTGGCAAAAGAGCAAACCAGCCAGGCAAGGCTCAGCTTCTATGAACTGATGCGCGCCTTAAAATATGAGCTGCGGCAAAATTTTTATACCGTCATATATGCCAATGAGCTGGTTGAAAAATTTGACGACCAGATGCAGCTCCTCCAAAAAATTATTGATGCCTATGATGTGCAGGCAGCTAAAAAAAATGTGCCGCTAAAAGATGCCGTTCGCCTGAAAACAGAATACATACAGTTGAGCGCCGACCGTAATGCTATCGTTATGGAATCCATTGCGGCACAGCAGGTTCTCCGGCTGTTGATGGATACCACAGCCATCATCATTCCCTTAAAAGAGCCTTCGCCGGAAAGGAACGGACTGGCATTACCCGGCTTGCTCGAAAAAGCGCAACAAAGCCGGCCGGATCTTCGCCTGCAGGAAAGCCTTTTAAAAGAAGAAGCGCTGAATTACAAATACCAGAAGGCATTAGCGGTTCCCGATATTACCATTGGAGCGGGATACGATCAAAGCGGCAGCTATGTTAATAATTTTTACAGCATAAGGGCTGCTATAGACCTGCCGTTGTTTAACCGCAACCAGGGAAATATTAAAGCGGCGGGCTGGCAAATTAAAACTGCTGAGCTGGCAAGGGATTATAAGCAAAATGAAGTAACTGCCCAGGTTACAGCAAGCTTCAGCAGGCTGGCGGAAGCGGAAAGAGAATACCAGGTTTCGCAGCAAAGCTTTAATAAAGATTTCCCCGAAGTGAACAGGAGCGTTATAGAAAATTTTAACAAAGGAAATATTTCCCTGCTGGAGTTCATTGATTTTTTTGAAAACTACAATTCCGCCATCCGGCAGGTTAATCAACTGCAAAAACAAAGACGGCTGGCCTGGGAAGAGCTGGAATACGCAGTTGGTGCGCCCCTGTAAACCGCCTTTAACATACAACATACCATTAAACAAATAACACGCATGAAATATCTTATATTAACCCCCTTCTTTTTTACGCTGCTTTCTTTTTTATTAACGTCGTGCAATACCATGCCGGCAGAAGAAGCCCCTGCGTCATTTTCACTTACCGACACTATGCTGAGCCGCATTACTATTGATACCGTACAGGCAGAACAGGTAAGTACGGAGCTCAGGTTTTCGGGTAAGGTAACGCCTGAAGACAATAAAATTGCCAGCGTATTTCCTATTGTAGCAGGATATGTTACACGTGTAAATGTATCGCTGGGCGACCACGTAAAAAAGGGCCAGGTGCTTGCTGTTATCCGCAGCACCGATATAGCTGATTTTGAAAAACAGCGCCGCGACGGGGAAACAGCATTGCTGCTGGCTAAAAAAAACCTGAAATCGGCTCAGGAGCTCAATGAATCGAAACTCAATACGGAAAGAGATGTGGTGGCTGCTCAAAAAGCGGTAGACGATGCGCAGGCAGAGCTGAACCGCATCAATGAAGTGTTTAATATTTATCACGTAAATAACGGCTCATATTACAATGTAGTTGCTCCCATCAGCGGTTTTATTACCGATAAAAAGCTGAACGTGGATATGCAGTTGCCTTCCGGCTTCAGTGAAAGCATATTTACCATTGCGCAGATAGACGACGTGTTCGTAACCGCTAATGTGTATGAAACCGATATCGCCAAAATATCGCTGAACATGCCTGCAGAAGTAGATATGCTCAGCTATGCAGGGAAAAAGTTTACGGGCAAGATTGATAAGATCATGAACATCCTTGACCCCGAAACCAAAACCCTTAAGATACGCATACGGCTTCCCAACCCCGGGTATGCCTTAAAGCCTGAAATGGCAGCTACCGTATACATCCGCTACCGGCAACAACTACGGCTCCCCGCGGTTCCGGCAGCGGCCGTTGTATTTGATAAAAGCCGGAATTACCTGATGGTGTTTCACGGAAAAGACAGCGTGGAAACCCGGGCTATTGAACCGCTGGGCACCACGGCCGGCAGAACCTATGTATCGGAAGGACTGCAGGCTGGTGAAAAGGTAATTGTAAAAAACGCGTTGCTGGTATATGATGCTATTAATGATTAAAAATAAAACATGAACAAATTCATACGGAATATTGTAGCGTTTTCGCTGAAAAATAAATTTTTTATTTTCTTTCTCACCGGGGTAATGATCATAGCGGGGGTCTTCAGCTTCGTGCACACTCCCATCGAAGCCTTTCCGGATGTAACCAATACACAGATCGTTATTGTAACGCAGTGGCCCGGGCGGAGCGCAGAAGAAGTGGAACGGTTTGTAACCCGTCCGGTAGAAGTAGCCATGAACAGTGTGCAGCGGAGAATTAACGTGCGTAGCATTACCATGTTTGGGTTAAGCGTAATGAAAATAATTTTTGAAGATGGTGTAGATGATTTTTTTGCCCGTCAGCAGGTAAATAACCAGCTCAGAACGGTAGACATGCCGGAAGGCGTGGTACCGGATGTGCAGCCGCCTTATGGCCCAACAGGTGAAATATTCCGCTATGTGCTGCGCAGCAAAAGCCGGAACAGCCGCGATTTGCTTACCATACAAAACTGGACCATTGACCGGCAGCTGCGTTCCGTGAACGGCGTGGCAGATATTGCGGCGTTTGGAGGCGAGGAAAAGATCTACGAGATACAGGTAAACCCCAGCCTCCTGCATAAATACGATATCACCCCCTTAGAAGTATATACCGCCGTATCTAAAAGCAACCTGAATGTGGGCGGCGATATTATAGAAAAAAACAACCAGGCCTACGTGGTAAGAGGGGTAGGCTTATTGAACAGCAGCGCCGATATTGAAAACATCATTATTGAACAAAACGGTGATGCGCCCGTGCTGGTAAAGCACGTAGCCGCCGTAAAGGAAAGCGCATTACCACGGGTGGGGCAGGCAGGGCTCAATGAAGACAATGATGTGGTGGAAGGCATTGTTATTATGCGTAAGGATGAAAATCCTGCGGAAGTGCTGAAACGGGTAAAGGAAAAGATCACGGAGCTGAATGAAAAGATACTGCCTGCAGATGTAAAAATGGAGACCTTTTATGACCGCGATGTGCTCATGAACTATTGCACCGAAACCATTTCGCATAATGTAATGGAAGGCATACTGCTGGTAACCGTTATTGTGCTGATCTTTATGGCCGACTGGCGTGCAACCGTTATCGTCACCATCATTATTCCCTTGTCTTTGCTGTTCGCCTTCTTCTGCCTGCGCCTCAAAGGCATGAGCGCCAACCTGCTTTCGCTGGGCGCTATTGATTTTGGGATCATCATTGATGGTGCGGTAGTAATGGTAGAAGGCATGTTCGTGGCGCTGGCCCACCTGTCGCACAAGGTTGGTATGCCTAAGTTCAACAAACTGTCGAAGCTTGGCCTCCTGAAACGAACGGGCGGCGACCTGGGCAAAGCCGTCTTTTTCTCCAAGCTGATCATTATTACCGCCCTGCTGCCCATCTTTACTTTTCAGAAAGTAGAGGGAAAAATGTTCTCTCCGTTAGCATGGACATTGGGCTTTGCATTGCTGGGGGCGCTGATCTATACCCTTACGCTGGTGCCCGTTTTATGCGCCATGCTCTTGCGCAGGAACGTGAGGGAAAAAGACAATTTTATTGTACGGTTCTTTAACCGCAACGTAGGCAGCGCCTTTTCGTGGTGCTTCCGAAATAAGAAGAAAAGTCTTGTTGCGGCATTCATTATTCTTGCACTTACCCTTATATCTGCCAGGTTTCTGGGATCCGAATTCCTGCCCCCGCTCAATGAAGGCGCATTATGGGTGGAAGCCAAAATGCCCATGAGCATGTCGCTGAAAGAAACGGTGAACATCACCGGAGAGCTGCGAAAGAAGCTCGCGGAGTTTCCCGAAGTGAACGGCGTTTTGTCGCAGGCCGGGCGTAGCAACGACGGCACAGACCCCAGCGGATTTTATTATGTGCAGATGCAGGTAAACCTCAAGCCCAAAAAAGAATGGAAAAGAAAAATAACTACAGACGGTCTGATTGAAGAAATGGACAAAAAGCTAAAGGTTTTCCAGGGCATCAATTACAATTATTCCCAACCCATTATTGACAATGTAGCCGAAGCCGTGGCTGGTATGAACGCCAACAATGCCGTTAAAATATTCGGCGACGACCTGAACAAGCTAAACGATCTGGCCGATGCTGTACTGAAGCAGATCGAAAATGTACGGGGCATAAAAGATGCAGGCATATTACGCAATATAGGACAACCCGAAATAAGCGTGGTATTAGATGAAGAAAAAATGGCGATGTACGGCGTGTCTGCTGCCGATGCGCAGGCGGTAATTGAAATGGCGATAGGTGGTAAAACAGCTACCAAAAAATATGAAGATGAGCGGAAGTTTGATGTGCGCATCCGGTACAGCCCGGAGTACCGCAAAGATGAGAATGATATTATGGCGCTGATGGTGCCTACCCTGAAGGGAGGAAAGATACCCCTGGGCAGCATTGCGCAATTGCGGAAAGTAACCGGCCCCGCCTTTATTTACCGCGATGAGAACAAGCGCTTCATTGGTGTAAAATTCACGGTGAGGGAAAGAGACCTAGGCAGCACCATAAAAGAAGCAATGTATAATGTTGACCGCAATATAAAACTACCCCGGGGCTATAGCATTCAATGGGCGGGAGAATTTGAAAACCAGGTAAGGGCAACACAGCGCCTGGCGCAGGTAGTGCCGGTTAGCCTGCTGGCCATTTTTATTTTATTGTTCATCACTTTTGGGAATGTAAAAGATGCCGGGCTCATATTAGTGAATGTGCCCTTCGCCCTGATCGGTGGTATTCTGGCCCTGCATATTACCGGCATTAATTTTGGTATATCCGCCGGCGTTGGCTTTATTGCTTTGTTCGGTATTTGCGTGCAGAACGGCGTTATTCTCATTTCCGTATTTCATCAAAACCTGCGCAGCAAGCTCCCGCTGGAAGAGGCCATACGGCAGGGCGTTACTACCCGCATACGCCCCGTGGTAATGACGGCGCTAATGGCAATGCTGGGGCTGTTGCCCGCCGCGCTATCTACCGGCATAGGATCGGAAAGTCAGAAGCCGCTGGCGGTTGCCATTATCGGGGGGTTGATTACCGCCACCATATTAACCCTGCTTGTTTTTCCTATCATGTTCTGGATATTTTACCGGAGATCTGAAAACCGCACCCGGACTGCCAGGATTTAAGCGGCAGTAAACAATATGTATTAAAAAACATTCCTTTCCTGCAGGCCTTCAGCTAAAAACTGAAGGCCTTTTTCATACAGATATGGGTGTCAGCCAGGAGCTGTCAGCTATCAGGTGGTAAGTACTAATAATAGGATGAAACTCCTTTAATAGGATGAAAACTCCTTTTCTGCTCATAGCTGGCTGTTTTTTAGAATTTCTCCATTTGTAGTTTGTGGTTTGTGGTTTATGGTTGCATTTCGCTTCGGATTTGTTTCCTGGTGCTTCCTTCCGGATTTATAGAACAAACTCACTTCTTACACTTACACCTCATACCTCCTACCTGAAACCTTAAACCTGATACCTCATACCTCTCCCCTCAATCCCCTCCTATTCTTCTCATATATCCTTTGAGCACACCTCTGTTCCAGCCGCTGAAGCGGCCGCGCTGTACTACCAGGGTATTATCTTCGGGGTGATTGAGGATGTAATGAAATACAAATTTCCCTTTTGGATTCTGCCACCCCATCATTTGTCCGAACCGCAGGTCATTGAACACCAGGGTATCGCCCCATAATTCCGCTGTATAAAATTGCTGTGAAAAACGGATGAGGTGCTGCAGCTCTTCATGATCAGCAACAGGTTTTAATAAAGCGTCGTTACGGGGAAAATACGAAAAATCTATTTGCTTTTTAGTGTCTAATACAGAACGGAACCCAACATGATAGCCGGTATCGTTACCCGCCACTACATACCAAAGCAGGTTGGTAAAAGGCGCCGGTGTGGTAAAATAACGGGTATAGGCAATATGCTGTTGCTGCAGGATATCCTTTACATCGCTGTTGATCTTTATTTTATTAACCGTGCACCAGCCAAGGTAAAGGAAAGGGATGAGCACGCCAAAACGCCACCAGAACCTGCGCCGGGGATGATAACTATGCAGGCTGAATAACATTACGATAGCAATGCCCGCCCAAACGGAGAAAAGCGGATCGGCAACATAAATGGCATTAAATGAAACCCGGTAATGACTAAAGGGCTCAAACCAGCCTACACCATAGTTATTAAAACCATCAAGCAACAAATGCAACAACACTTCCGTAAGAAAAAAAATCAGCCATTTACTAAAGCGGATATTATGCGGACGGTGTATTTTCTCCGCCACCAGCGCCAATACCGGTGATACAAGTAAAGCAAACAATATGGAATGTGTAAAACCCCTGTGCGCAAGCAGGTTTTCATCTGTACTTAACCAAAAAGCACCCAGGAAATCTATGTCGGGAGCGCTCTGGGCCAGCGCTCCCCACAACATCGCTTTTTTGCCGAATCCCCTTCCAAAAAAAGCCTCACCCACACAGGCGCCCAATGCTATATGCGTAATAGAATCCATTTCAGGTTATGCCCCGGTTTACAATTACAAATACACTATTCATTGCAAATGTATTACTTACCGGACTGTTTTCGCAGATGTGAGATGTAAGGTTTAGGGTGTAAGGCGTAGGGTGAAAATGGTGAGCGTTACGTCTGGTGCAAGTTACAGGGTTCATGTTGCAAGGAGATGCCCCTGCACCCTGCAACCTAGTGTATCGAACCCTATACCCTGTGTCTGCCTTATATACCTTATACCTTATACCCTACACCCTATACCTCCTTAATTGTGCGCTATAAACACCGGGAGCTTTAATTCTTTTATCAGCACATCGGCCATGCTTGGCCTGAACCACCGCGATACCATACCACGCTGGTAAGCGCCCAGCACTATAAGCGGTGACTGCTTTTCTTCCTTCAGAAAATTAACGATCTCGGTTTCGGGTATACCCTTCATTATTTTATACGCCGCTTTGGGGAAATGTCTTTTCATAAATTCCCTCATTAATTTATTATCCGGCAAATGCAGCGACTGGCTCATAGGTTTTACCGACAACACTTCGGCAGGATGCGCTTTTAACGCGGGCAGCATATAACTGAACATTTTAATGGCGTGAACAGAAGAAGGTTCGCCATCGAATAACAAAACGAGTTTACCAAAGGGTTTATAATGCGCAGGCACTACCAGCACGGGGCATTGAACGGCCGATAATATATCCCTGATAAACCGGGTGGGGGCCTGTTCGCCACGATTGGTAAACGTTTCATTGCCGCTGATCACTATCATATCTGCATAAATGCTTTCCCGGAGCAGTCCCTGGGTAGCAACCTCCTTATTGCGGCGAACGGTGTACTGGAGTCCCGCCTTCCGGCATGCCGCTTCAAAGCCGGCCACTGCTTCATCCCTTGTTTTGGCATCTGCCGCAAGAAAAGCTTCCTGCTTTTCAGGAGAGATCCCTCCTTCTTCCCCTATCAGATCATATACTTTATAGCTCTGGTAATACGGATCATCCAGAAAAACACCTACCAGGTGCGCATTGTTTTCCCTGGCGACCTGAATGGCATAATCACGGGTGCTTTTGGAAAACTTTAACCCGTCAAACGCGGCAATTATTTTTTTCATACTGAGATATTATATTAATTGGATTAGGCGTATAGGTCAGGATCATAGATATAGACTTTACAAAAGTTAACCGGAAATTGATTGTTCATTTCAAAATAAAAACTATTACCCTCAAAACCAATATATGGTATCGGACTATTTTTTCTTTTTAAATATTACAATGGCAATGCAAAAGAATGAGAACAGCCCCTCATCACATATAGTTATGCCTGTCCTTCACGAGTGCGATGTGCTGACCACCCAGCACATCATCATCCACCATTTCAACGTCACCCCCGTTTTCCAGCACTTTTTCTATAACATCATCAATGACATGCCTGATACACGAAAATTTATTAAACCGGCTTCCGGGCGCCGGCGTATCTGTTTCCGGCATTCCCGGGTTCTGTATTAAACTCCTTCCAACAACCAGCAGCCGGCCCCTGTGCTGTGAAAGACTTTGCTGTACCGCCGCTATACCATTTACTAATTTACCCTCCGTTGCCGCTTTTTCTAACTGATGATACAAATGTTTTATTTTTATTTTATCCCAGTCTGCTATATAAGGTTGTATGCTGTCAAACAACGCTGTTTCAGTATCTTTTCCATAGCTGCCTTCAATACACTCCACGATACTTTTACTGTTTGTTGTTAATGCCTTATAATAATCCAGCACATTCTTATTACCCACTAACAATACCGGCAGCGGCATAGCCGATAACATGATGGAAAGTCCTTCATCGGTATGCTGCAGGAATGGTTTTACAAAAAACGATTTTTCATCCGCAATTTTTTCCGCAGTTGTAACATGCTTAGCCCCTGGCATATTTCCAGCACCGTTAGATTTTATTTTAATAAGTTCAGCAACATTCCCTTCGTAAAGTGTGCTCCACTTTTCACTCAGCATCAGCACAAAATAAGCAGGTATATCTTTTTTAGCACGAACAATATCCCGTATTACAAAAGACTCATTAACGGTAATGGTTTCATTTACCGGAATATTCAAATACATTACCTTTTCAAATACAGGTGAAACGTAAATGGCAATGCTTTTTTTAAAAGTACTGAAATTGAGATTTTTGATGACCGTTTTTAATTTCAGCATTACCAGCCCCGCCAGGTCCTCATCGTAACCGGTTCCCATTTCCCACTCCACCTTCTTCATGGCTTTCTGAAGCTTCTGCATTAATTCATCCCTGCGCTGTATAACAGGCTCAAAGGGCATAATAATGGAAACTGCGGGCCAATGCCGCTTTTTTTCGTGTACTGCAGGAATGGATGTAGAAATATTGATTTGCATAACCGAGGCTTTGTTCCAAACATACGCTTTACTGCAAACACTAAAAATGATGCTGATCAACAGGTATTATGATCTAACTCAAACAGATTAAATCTGACAATTCCGCGACAAAACTCGCAGCAGCATTTTCCGGAACTTCTTCCCGGTTGCGTTGCCGTGGTTCGGAAGCTTTCTATGAATTACTATTCGTTTTGGCGGGAGGAGGTATACTATCTAAATATTTTCTTGCCGTTTCCATTGTATAGCCTAATGTCTTTAATATTTCATTCAACCGCTCCGGATTAAGATGATCATGATTTTCTAATTCTGAATAGCGCTGCCTGGTAATGCCCATTTTTTGGGCTACTTCTAATTGCTTCATGTTGCGGGAATGGCGAAGAAGGCGAATTTCATCAGGCGTAAGCATTATGTATGACATATTTTATATGGCAAAATAAAAGAATTTATCTGAAATAATCAACAATAGTCTTTTTTTAAAAGAAAATCGGGCTTGCTCTCTACGTATAAATGCTTATTGCTTTTATCAAGGGGGCAAAATTTGGCAGGAAGTGATTTATAATGAAAATTCGAATTCGTTCGCTCAAACTTCCAAAATCTATATTATGCTAAAAACTGTTTCCATTCTTCTGGCAGTTGTATTGATCGCAAATAACTCAAACAGCCAGATTACAAAAATAATTGGCTACTCAACTACAAAGGTAGTTGGTTTTAAAGGAAATAATAATGCTATAAGATTTGGTGTTGATTTTCAATTTTACCTTGAAAGAAAAGAATAATTTATTAATTTTTAAACCTTGAGGTATGGACGATGCCGGGTTAATATATTCTACAACATTGTTTTTGTTTTCTTTATCAGGCAGGGTATCCGGAAACACAAACACTTCATTGAATATATTGCTCAATAAAAGCCCGCCATTATTCAAATCTGCCTGTAATTTACTTATAAACATAAAAAACAGAACCCATGAACCGATTATTTTTTATTGCATTATTGTCATTTATTACGAGTGCAGCCAATAGTCAGATTACAAAGAAAAACTGGATGTTGGGTGGTGAAGTTAGTTACGCTTCTACTAACTACAACAGCGAAAACTACGGTATACCGCATACTGCATACGATTTACAAATAAAGCCCAACATTGGCTATTTCTTTATTGATAAACTATCAACGGGACTTAAAGCAAGCATTGAAGTAACAGGTGATAAAAGTCGCAGTCAAAGCTATACGGATTTTAATATTGGCCCATTCTTGCGCTATTACTTCTTAAGCCCGGAGAAGTATGTAAATGTTATAACTGAAGCAAGCTATTTATATGGATTTGAGAAAGGAAGCACGCCCGAAAAAACGTCAAAAAATACATTTAGTTTCTCGGCAGGACCCGTTGTTTATTTTAATAATGTAGTAGGACTGGAGATGCTAGTTAGTTACGCTTCTTATCAATTTTCAGGCATTAAGGGTAGTAACAAAACAATAATGGTAGGCCTCGGGCTTCAGGTTCATCTTGAAAGAGACAATTAAATTATTAATTCAAAACTATTCAACTATGAAGCATCTTATCAGTATTTTATTACTATCATTTTCAATATCAGCTATTAGTCAAAACGTAACGATAGACTATCAAACATGGAACCCCTCTGGTACAACCTGCAGTTTATTTGTGAGTGCAACAAATGTACCGGCAACAGGTACAACTTCTGGCACTATTGAGCACCAACGAAAACTTGGAGAAACGAGGTATATCAATTCTGATCTGTCAATTCAAATCAAAACCGAATACCAAACAACCGGCGCTGTATATAAAGGCGGTCGCTACAGAATAGCATACAACTTCAAGTCTGGCTACACTTATACAATTTATGTAACCGCTGCTGCAGTAGAAAACACTATTGGGTATCCAACGGGACCATTTATTCGTCTTGACATAAATAATAATGGTGGCGGAGGAAGTACCGGTTGCAATGGTCCGGAGATTCTTAACTACAATGCAGGAGGCAATCCTGCTGCCGTAAAATTGTCATCTAATTCTTTTCAGGAGTTTCAATTTGTTTTTCCGCAAATGGGCACACAACCAACATTAGAAATTACAGCATTTCCTGAAACAAATGGCGGTACAAAAACAGTGAGGATAAGAAAAATAAGAATTGTGGAAACGCCGCCGGCGGCAACATTCACGTTATCGCCATCATCTCCATCTATTCAATGCGGCTCTACAACAGCACAAACATTTACGGTAACTAACGTAAATAATACACCCAATGTTACCAATCACACATGGAATTTAGGAACAAATAACGGATGGCTTTACAATGGCAATCCTGCCCCACAAACCATTTCAACCGGAACAACAAATAGCCTCACACTTGCACCAATTTGCGGGGCCGCACAAAAAAATATTTCTGTAACTGTCTCTGCCGGTGGAAATAACTACAACACCAATACGAGTACGGTTTCTGTTATACCGCCTGCGATGAGCATTACGGGCAATACAACGCTATGCTCAGGTTCATCTGTTTACACGGTGAATAACGTGCCGTGCAATGCATCAGTAACCTGGAGTGCCAGCCCTTCCTCAGGTATTATCAGTTTATCGCCAAATGGCAATTCAGTAACTGTTACAAAAACTGGAAACGGGAGGGTTGGACTATCAGCTAAAATAAATGCCTGTAATAATTATACTGTTTCCAAGGATATATTGGTGGGAGGTCCAACCCAGGCGTACGGCGGAATCCAACCTGTTACCTATTATCCCGATTATTGCTCAGGCCAAACTTATTATTTTGAACTTTTGGGAGCTACAGGTGATGCGGATCAGTATGAATGGATCGCTTACGGGCCTACCCAAACATCTTATTATTTCACTTATAGTGACCAGTCTGTACCCATTACTTTTTCTGAAGCAGGCACTTATGAAATTGTTGTAGTAGGAACAAATACCTGCGGGAGCGCGGTAATTGCAACTACTTTTATTGAAGTCGCTTCCTGCGGTTGGGGTTTTGCCGTTTCACCAAATCCGGGAGTCAGCAATATTAAGATCACACCAAATATGAATACGGCTACTAAAGTAAATGCAAAGCCGTTAGAGGTTCGGGAAGTAGAGATAATAGATAAAATGGGCGTTATTAAATATCGGCAGAAATTTGGAAAAGGGCTAACAACAGTTAACATTTCTGTAAGTCAATTACCCAACGATATATACACCCTGCGCATCTTTGACGGTAAAAAATGGCACTCTCATAAAATTGTTGTTCAACACTAATAAAAAATTGAACTGTGGTAACAGGGTAACAGGGTAACAAATTGTTGCCCTGTTTTGTTATCCCGCCTGAGGGGGCGTCTGCAATGCTAAAATAGTAAAATGAAAGAACTGGTCACATCATGTTGGAATTTCCTGGCTCAATCAAATATCCGTGCAAAATGATTTTCAAGATGCTTGCGCATGGCATTGCGGAACAATTCGGGCGTACCTTTTTCAAGAATATCCACCAGTCCCTTATGGGAAACAAATGTTTTCAGATGTGTTTGCTTTTTCAGCAACCCGCTTTTATGCACATAGTCAAAAACCGGCAGCAGCATTTTCTGGAATTTCTTCATGGTTTCATTGCCGGTGATCTCATATAGCTTTCCGTGAAAAGCGATCTCATGTTCAATATTAAAAAGGTGATGATCGGTTATTTTAGGCTCCTTGCTCACAATTTTCTTCAACTCCCTGATGTCCTCTGCGCCAATACGTTCAAATATAAAATCAGCCATACCAATTTCAAGCACCAGCCGTATTTCAAATATTCCCTTCAGGGTTTCCTGGTCCAGCACATGGGGGTTCATGCTTTTGCTCATAATACCAAACAGGTCGGGACTGGTAATAACCGCTCCTTTTTTCTTTTTGGATTCTATCAGCCCCATCATCCGCAAGCGCAGCAAAGCCTCCCGTATAACGGTGCGGCTAACGCCCAATGTTTCCGCCAGCTCAAGCTCCTTGGGTATGGAGTCGCCTACTTTCAGCTTTTTTTGCTGTAATAATTCAACGAGGTTGGCTTCCACCCTGTCTACTAAACTGCTGGTATCTAATGATTTAAAACTTTCTTTTAAAGTGGCTACAGTCATAGTAATAATATATACAACTTAATATTGAGGCAAATGTATCTAAATTTTTATACCGTGCTTTTTAAAAAATGATCCGGCATTCCCCTTTGCCGGGATACTGCGTTCAAACACCTCAGCCCTGCTGATTTTTATCCGGCTAAAAAAATCACCAAAAAGCTTTGGTTTTAAAAAAAATCTTTTTACCTTTATTATGTCATACATAATACAAATATACAAAATTAAAAAAATCTGCTGTATGAGATTGTTCAATTTAAAATCGGGTTTACTCATAACCTGCATCTGTTTTGCACTGTGCGGATGGGCACAGAATAAGACCATTTCCGGGAAGGTTATTTCTGCGGATGGAAGCCCGTTAATGGGTGTAAGCGTTACGGTTAAAGGTAAGGCTACCGGTGTTTCCACCAATCCTGAAGGCAATTTTACAATAGCTGCTGCCGAAGGGGATGTGCTGGTTTTTAGTTCGGTAGGCTTTACCAATGCCGAATTCACCATAGGATCATCTGACGTGGTGAACATTACGCTGAGCGAAGCCGAATCATCGAAGCTTGACGAAGTAGTGGTGGTGGGCTATGGTACCGTTAAACGATCCAAGCTTACTTCCTCCATATCCAAGCTCGACAACAAAGTATTGGAAACAGGGCTGCGTTCCAACCCGGCACAGGCCCTGGCCGGAACCATTCCGGGCCTAAGGGTTTCAACAGGCACAGGAAGACCGGGCTCCTTACCCGCTATTATTCTCAGGGGCGGTACCAACTTCGATGGTTCCGGCAGCCCTTTGATATTGATGGACGGACAGGTTCGTGGTTCTTTAAGTGATATCAACCCTGAAGATATTGCGAGCATGGAAGTGCTGAAAGACGCCTCTGCCACTGCTATTTATGGCGCCCGTGCCAGCAATGGTGTAATCCTCATCACGTCTAAAAGAGGAAAAAGCGGTCAGTCGTCCATAACCATAGATGCCAAAAGAGGAACCAGCTATTTAAATGTTCCCTACAACTTCCTGAGCGCTGAAGATTATATTAAATGGAGCCGCATGGGTGTGGCACAGGCCATCATAAACGGAACATTTGGTACGGTTTCTTCAAATACAGCCCTGTCGGGCGTTGGTCCCAGGGCAACCGGTAATTTATACAAAGATCCCTTAACAGGAGATATCTTAGATGGCAATTACGACAACAGGGCTATATGGAGCGTAATGCGTTTAAATGATGTAAACCGTGAGCTGCTTGGCCAGCCAGGCTGGAAACAAATGAAGGACGCGGTACCTACCAATGCTGCAGGGAATTATGATCCCAACGGAACTTACGCCGATCTTATTTATAAGGATTTTAATTATGGCGATTACGGCTTATATAAAAAAGCCACTGTGCAGGAATACAATATAGGTATGAGCGGGGGCAACGACCGCGGCGCCTATTTTGCCAACCTTGGCTATTATGATGAAGACGGTTTGTCGCTTAAAACATTTTACAGGCGATTGACCTTTACCCTCAACGGCGATTATAAAATAAAAGACTGGCTAAAGTCGGAAAGCAACCTGCAGTTCAACAAAGCCAACTGGAGAGACCAGTCTTTGCAAAATGGCGAAGGAAATTATTGGGGCCGTATGCTTTCCGCCCCTCCAACCATGCGCGGTACCAATGCCAATGGAGAATTTATCCTGGGACGTGATGCCAGCGACGGCAATCCCCTTGTTAATATTGATAAATACAAACGAAACAACCAAACAGATAAATTCACGTTGGGACAATCCTTCCGCGTGGATATTTTGGAAGACCTTTATGTAAAGCTGGGCGCTATATGGATGTACGACGAAGGTTTTGCGGAATCTTTCAACCAGGACTTCCGTACCGGTTTGCTAAGCTTAACCAACCCCAACCAGGGATGGAACAGAACAAGATTCAGCGATGCTTCTTTTGACAGGACCATCCGGCAAACCTACAATGCTATCGTTAATTACAACACCAGGTTCCTTGGTAAAAATAATATAGATGCGATGGCTGGTTTTGAGTATTATGATGCTTATGCCAAAGGTGTGTATGCCGCGGGAAGCCAGGCGCCTACCGATGATTTCCAGGACTTACAGTACACACTGAACAATGCAACAACCCAAACCCGCAGCACAGACAGTTATCATAACCGGGACCGGATCATGTCGGGCTTTGGACGCCTGTTGTACGATTGGGACGGCAGATACCTTGCATCTTTTACAGTAAGGCGTGATGGCGTTTCCCGTTTGAATGGCGACAACCAGTATGGAACATTCCCTGCCGCTTCAGTAGGCTGGATGGTACATAAGGAAAATTTTATGGCATCCACCGGTAGTTGGTTATCCTACTTAAAGCTCAGGGCAAGCTGGGGTAAGAACGGAAATATTGGCATAGGAACCAGCAACGCGGTTGGACTTTATGAAGTGCAGGGTTCCTATGGCTCGCAAACTCCCTATAACGGTAATATTGGTTTTTTACAAACCAGTCTGGCCAATCCTGCATTGCGTTGGGAAAAAACAAATACCACGGAAGTGGGCGCCGATATGGGATTTTTTAATAACAGGTTAAATGTTTCCGCGGCATACTACAACCGAATCACGGATGATAAGCTGGCTTTTGTAAGTCTGCCTACATCTTCGGGTATATCAAGCATCAGAACCAATAACGGAAGCATGCGCAACCGTGGGTTTGAAATTGAGCTTGGTTATAAAATTATACAGCAAAAAGACTTAACATGGCAGGTAAATGCTAATGCGGCCTGGAATAAAAATATTATCCTGAAGCTTCCCTTTAATGGCAATGAGAAAAACAGGCAGGAGGGTACTCAGATTTATGATCCTAACACAGGACAACTGGCATGGGTTGGCGGTTTGCAGGAAGGGCAGGAATGGGGTGAAATATTTGGCTTTGTATCTGAAGGAATCATCAGAACCCAAAAAGACCTGGAAGACTATAATAAGTTTGACGAAGCGGCCAAAGCAGCATATTCAAATGGAGGGGCCGGAAGAGGCGTGGCCAGCCAGCAATTAATAGATCAATATAATTTAAATGCAGGTGGCCTGAGCTATATACCTACACAACTGGGCGATGTAATGTGGAAGGATATTGATAAGAATGATACCATTGATTACAGGGACAGGGTATCGCTGGGCCGTACGCTTCCACGCTGGACAGGTGGGTTTAACACTACAGTTTCCTGGAAAGGATTCAGCCTTTTTGCACGCCTGGATTTTGCATTTGGTCATATTCAACAGGATTTTCAGCAACTGTGGTCGCTGGCAAGTGCCCAGGGAGAGTTTAATGCAACCGATATTGTGAAACAAACCTGGACGCCGGACAACCCTAACGCAAAATATCCAAGGTATTCATGGGCGGATCAATTAAACACAAAAAACTTTGACAGACCGAGCAGCATGTTCTATGTGAATTCGGGCTACCTGGCATTCAGGGAAGTTTCATTGAGTTACTCATTGCCCGCTTCCCTGCTTCAAAAAGCAAAGATCAGCGGACTAAGGCTCACAGTTACCGGACAAAACCTGGGATATTTAACCAATGAGCTGTTGAATTTACCGGAACGTACCGGTTTTCAGAACAGCGCCTATACCATCCCTACCCAGTTGGTTTTTGGAGCTAACATCACCTTTTAATTCATTTTAATAAATGTATTGATCATGAATAAGTTTAAATATATATTATACATAGCCCTGATAGCCGTAGCCGCTACTTCCTGCCGGAAGACATTAGAGCTTGCCCCGGAAGATTATTACGGAGACGGAAATTTCTGGCAAAATGAAGCACAGGTTACCAATTTTATGGTAGGGATGCACAAGCAGTTCCGCGATAACCGGTTTA
>CAYVEI010000009.1:0-22010 GCA_964450515.1 uncultured Terrimonas sp.
GATCATACACATCTAAGGTATCGGGTGTTTTTTCAATGATCACGGCCTTATTGTCGGCCGCCGATCCCACCAAAAAAGATTCGGATACGAACATCGTGCGTTGATGCGCTATCGCAATGGCTTCATCAATATTGGCAGCATACTGCAATATTTCCCTTGCCACCAGCGAAACCGGTGTGGCTGAACCTGAGGGGATACTGCTTTTGGCGGCATTGATGGTTACGGTAAGTCCTTTTTCGTTCATGCCCGATACCACGCCAATAAAGCCACCCCATGTAACGCTCATGAACTTATAACCCTGCGAAGGATTTTCAAAAAGGATGATCTTGTTCCGGGCGAAATCATCACCTACATAAAAATCAAAGTTCCGGCCAATGATCATCGTGCTGTCTTCCGAGGCGGCGTCCCACGTGCCAAAAGAAGTGCATCCTACCAATGCCATATTCTGCAACGCATGGCCAATATCGTGCGCTGCATGGTAATTGAGTATGCGCTGGTAGTTGGTACCTATATATCCATATGCATCTGAAGCGGATTCCGATATACCGTATATTTCCTGTTTATATTCATCAGTAATGTTCTTATCCAGGTTGCGGTTGAACCAACCGATCACATATTTTAAAAAATGCAGGTAAAAGGTGGAAGGGATCATTTTGCTGATCTGTGCGCTGAAATAATCTTCCTGCGATACCAGCAGCTCTTTGGAAAGCTTGCCATTCACTACTCCCCGCTCAAAAGCATCACCTTCTACATACAATTCAAATAATCCTGATCTGCTTTTTTTCAGCCAGTTGTTGCCAAGCGTATAAAAACCATTGCCATGATCTTTACGCTGCCATTGCAGGCTGGCGGTATCCGCAATAACAGGCGGATCTGTTTTGCTTACGTATACCACATACACGAAAGCGCAAAGCAATATCAGCATTAATACGCCAATGCTGTACAACAGCCATTTCCCTATTTTTATGATGCTACGCATTTTTTATTTTTTCAACCACATTTTCGTTACCCAACAATGAAACACAGGTAAGCAGGGCGCTTATGGAAGAGCCCAGCACACCGTGAATATTAATATTCTGCCCCGTAAGGTAAAGGTTCCTGACTTTGGTCCTGGGTGATATAAATGTTTTTAAAGGATCTTTATAATCTTTAGCCACGCCATATAAAGAGCCGTCATAATTACCAATATAATCCCTGTAAGAAAGCGGTGTGGAAGTAGTGTATGATTGTATACATTTCCGCAATCCCGGAAATTTTTCCTCCACACAATCCAGCAATATTTCAGCCTTATATTTTTTAAAAGCGTCATAGGTTGTGCCGCGATTATTTTCGGCAGAAACCGTATTAAAAGTATCATGCCAGGGCGCTACTTCCTCATAACGCATATACGTAAAAATGGTCATCGCCTCTGCATATTCTCCCATTTTGGATGAAGGAGGAAGAAAAAGCGCATAACCCAAAGGCCAATTGTCTTCCGTATAATCAGCCAGGTTCCATACCTGCCCTTCTTTGTGATAATAATAATTATGCCTGGCATACCTGAAACTGTTTTTCTTTAATACAATATGCAGTAAAAAGGAAGAAATGGTATGGGGAAGGTTACGTATGCGCCTGCGATAGATGCTTTTTATAACCGCTGCATCCGTCATTTCCATTGTTTTTGCCGGATGAACATTGGAAATAAACTGGTTGCCATAGTACCGGTTGCCATCGGCCGATTCCGCATATACAGCCACATCATCTTCGGTTACTATTTTTTTTACCTCGCAATGCCTGATCACCTCACCCCCTGCATCTCTGATCATTTTAGCCAGAACCTTTCCTATCTGCGATCCGCCGTCAATGCATTTCCACGCACTTTCAATATAACTGTTTATAATAAGCGCATGCACATAAAAAGGAGTTTCATCCGGTTTGCCCACATACAGTGCATTATTTCCTGCAAGCACTGCCTGGAGGGTTGTATTATAGGTTAAAGAGGTAATAACGGAATGGGTATCTAAGGTCAATACATCCGCCTTTTCTTCATACAAGCCGTTTGTTCTTAAATTGTATAAGGGAAATTTGCTGCAGGTTTCTTTTATTTTGCTGCAATAATTGCGGATAGCTGTTTCTTCATCCGGAAAATCCACAACCAGGTTTTTTATAAAATTTTCATATCCCTGGGCCTGCCGGTATACTTTCCGATCATTGCTGATGATGATCTTGTCAAAAGCGTCCTCATCCATCTTTTGCAGCTTCAGCTTATCCATCACACCCAGGTATTTGAATATCTGGTAAAGGTTTTGTCCTTTATCCAATCCCCCAATATAATGTACGCCCGAATCGAAAATCACTTTTTCACGTGCAAAGGTCTGGAGGCTTCCTCCTGTTTGCTTGTTTTTTTCGAGCACGCAAACGCGGTATCCTTCTTTGCTGAGTATACCGCCGCATACCAGTCCGCCGATACCGCTTCCAATTATCACTATATCATACCTGTTCATTGTACGCCCTTGCGGTTTTGAATTACAAAAATAACATTAGATGTATACTTCGTTTCATCAATCCTGCGGCATTCCATATGATGTGCCGCCGCCATATCACTGATCAAACTGCCCGACAAAAAGGATAAGCCCGAACCGGTAGTTTTATTAAATCCAAAAAGCTTTGTCGAAAAAAATTCCGTCAGCTTAGTGCCTTTATGCTTCTCCCCCAGGTCCTTATCGCCGTCACGTATAATAAGCGTTCCGCCTTCATTCAGACTTTCCATGCACTTACCGATGATCTGTTTTTGTTGTCCGGGGGTAAGATAATGCAACATATCGGCAAGTATGATGCCATCGTATTTTTCGAACGCAAAGTTCAGTACATCTGCATGCTTAAAATTGATCTGCTCATCCTTACTGAAACAATGACCGGCTACAACCGTTTTTTCTTCATCATAATCAATACCGGTAATATTTCTATCCCTTGCAGCAAAATACAGCATATACGACATAAAGCCGTAGCCACAGCCAATATCGAGCAAATTGCCCTGTAAAGGCAGCAACCGGTGAAACTGCAGGTAATCCTTTTCCAGCCTCACCTTAACACGCATATACCATTCAAGCACCGGTCCTTTGTAAATATAATTGTAAAACAGTTGTTCCCTGAACCAGGACGGAACTTCTTCCGATGCCCTTAATTTTTCGTATTCAGCTCTGAAATATTTCCCGATTTGTTTTGCCCTCTCACTGTAACCATCACCATAGCTTTTGTCCCCGGGCTGTATCCGCGGTAAAAACTGAACGGTTATTTTCCCGTCTTTTACCAGCATATCTTTCTTGGTCATCGTGTACCCGGTACCGTGAATAACTATGGGTAATATATCTAAGTGAAGCTGTTCCGCAAGATAAAAAGCGCCCCTGTGAAATCTTTTCATTTTCCCGTTGGGCGAACGGGTACCTTCGGGAAATACAACAACCGAATAGCCCTTCTTCACTTTTTCCCGCATTTCTTCAATGCTGTTTTCCGCTCCTGCCGAGGCCGAATAATAATCCGCCATACGAACCACCGCGCCCGAAACCGGCGCATGCCTTACCCTGTCGTTGGTAAGCAATATCAGCTTTGGATATTGCATCATCAATATAAAATTATCTAACCCCGACTGATGGTTGCAGATGATCACAGCAGGCTTTGAAAAATCCTCACCCAACGGGTTAATGATCGTTTTTTGAACATTACCCATTATATAAATGAGCGATCTCGAAAACCGGGCAATAGCCACATGGAAAAAATATTTGCCTTTTTCTTTATTAAAGGGGTTGCATTTTACCAGCAGAAAGCCCAGTACAGCCAAAATAATGCTGCCACCAATAAACCACACGTGGGCAAACATGGATTTGCAGAAGCCAAAAAAAGTCCAGGGAAACAGTTTCTTCTGCGTTCTGTTCCTGATCAGCACGGAAAATAAAAAAGGAATGCATACCTGCGCCACCAGCACCACGCATAGTATACCAATAACGGAAATCATGGCAATAGAGCGCAGGGCGGGATGTTGGGCAAAGATGAGCACACCAAGCCCAGCAGTAGTGGTAATGGCCGAAAGCAGGATGGATGACTTAAAGGAAGAAAGGTTTTTTTTGCCCGTTTTATATTCCTGCAGCAAACCATCCATTATGAAAATACTGTAATCATCACCCAAACCAAAAATGAGCGTGGATACAATAATGTTAATAATATTAAATTTAATACCCGTTATACCCATTATGCCCAGTATCCATATCCAGCTCACCAGCATCGGCAAAAAAGCCATCAGCGCCAGCTCTATTCTTCCATACGTTATCAGCAAAACAAAAAATACCAGTAAGGAGGTAATGAGCGCTATATTGGTAAAATCAACATTGATGAGTTCCACAAATTTACCTGTGAGGTATTGCTTGTCTAATATGGTAGCGCCGGGCTTATTTTCAAATGCATCATATACAGCCGCTTTGTTTTGTGCGGGCACTTTCAACAAGGTTACAACAGTAGTTTTACCGGGTTCTTCGGTAATATAATCATCCAGGAAGGTTTTCCGGATGGTGGTTATAGTAGCTTTGTCGGTTTCCTCAAAAGGTTTGTCAAGCAATAATGCAAAACGGTTAAAAGCAGTGGCGCTGTATCCCAGCGCGGCTCCCTGCTGTTTCAATACCAGCAATAGTTGTTGCTTTTTTTGGGGCGTCCAGTAATTATTCCAGCGGGTGATCCTTTGTTTCTGCAGGGTATCGGAAATAAGCAATGAGGATACCCCGGAGTATTTGGTAACAATATCCTTTTCTTTGAATTCCGCTATCTTTTTTGTCAGCGTTTCATTAAGCACCAATGCATCGTTGAGTGTTTTTCCTTCAGCAACAAGGTAAACCGACTGCAGGGTGGTTTCATTTATCCTGTTCAGCTTAGCTTCTGCCTTCTTTAAATGTTCCGGCATGAAGTTCATATTGTTCAGCTCTGTTTCAAAGCCTACCCGGCCGGAAGTATAAATAAATACAACGGTAAGTGCTGCAATACCAATCAAAATGTATTTGTTATGATCGGGCCGCAGGGAAGCTATCCTGTCAATCCAGGAATGTTTTGCTGCGGCATTCAGTTGATATTTTTTTTGTGAAGGAAGGAAATGAGGCAAAAAAACCAGGGAGCAAAGAGAAGCGCCAATAAGACTAAAGCCTGCAAAAAGACCCAGGTCCTTCAGCATATCTGATGCTGCAAAGTTCAAACAAAAAAAGCCGCCTATAGTGGTAATGCCACCCAGTGTAAGCGGGAAAGCCAGGTCGCTTATTACCTTCCGGATATTGCCCGTATGGCGGTAATGATTAAATACATGCAGGGAATAGTTCACGGCTATACCTAAAATTACCGAGCCTGTTCCAATAGCAATCACGGAAATGCTTCCCCGTATAAAATATACAGCCATTAAAGCAAACAGCGCTCCAAAAACAACAGGGATCATGATCAGTATGGGTGCAGCCACCCGCTTAAAATAAAGCCCGATAAAGACGATCAAAAAAATAACGGTAGCCGTTTGCGTAAATAAAGTATCTTTTTCCAATTGGGCGGCGTTACCGGCCGAAACTGCTGTAGCGCCAAAATAAGAGGCGTCAATACCGGGGAAAGCTGTTGCCTGCGAAGCCATCAGGCTATCCAATCCTTTTAAAAAAAATGCATTTTTCCCTGTATTGTTCGGGGGATATACCGGCGTAATAAAGAGCAGCAGGTTTTTATGATCTTTGGTTATTACCGCGTTGTCATACAATTCAAAATTCTCATCATACTGGAGCTGCTGTAATTTTTTGAGCGCAATAAAGGAAATGCCCACGGGATCGTTGCTGATCATGTTTTTAAAAGCAATACCCGCAGGGGATGTAAGGGTTTGAATATTCCGTTGCAGCGTTTGGCCAATGACATCCGGAGCAATAAGACTGTCTATAGTAAGATAATCCTGTTCTGTAAGATAAACGGGAAGGTGTTCATTGATTACATCGAACATCGCCATCGTTACTTCATCATCTACCTTATAACTTATTTTGCTTATATAGGGTGAAAGCTTTTGCTGTACCTGTGTTACAAAATCATCCGCAAAAGCAACCAGGCTGTCCGGCTCCGCTATGGCAGTATCTTTTAAGGAAACCATTACCACCAGCTTATCCATGAATTTGGAATGCTGGAAAACATGGTTCAGCTTTTCAACCTTATCATCTTTGGGAAGTATTTTAGAAATGTCTTCTTCAAACTTCAGTTGAGCGGCAAAAAAAGCTGAGACTATTAAGCAAACGGAGAAGAGCAGGTACAGTTGCCATTTGCGTTTTTGAAAATAACCATATATACCGGCAAATATCTTCTCCATATCATTGTTGCATTAAGCTGCCGCACTGGTTTTTTTCCTGAAAAATGCAAGCAGTGCCCATGTCAGCAGTCCGCACACCATGCCGGAAACCAGCGCCAGGGTAATGCCGCCATAAAGATATTGCTGAAAATTGTTCTTTACTGATGCGAAGGTAAGGCTACTGGAAAAAGTGAGATCGCCACCTCCGTTTTGCATCCATACCGCACCGGTTTTGTAGCTAAAAAAAATGATCAGTGGTATTAATGGCGGTATGCTGATATTGGCTGCTATTATAACCAGCGCCTTATTCAGCTTCAATACGATAGATAAAAATATAGCGGTAACCAACTGAAAGCCCCATACAGGCATTATACCCATGCATATACCCAGTGCAACAGAAAATGCTTTTATATAATGAGGTTCATTTACATTAAACACCTGTTCCCTGAAAAAGGCTCCCCAGTTTCTCTTTTTGAAAAGAGACAGGAAGAAATTTCGTGGCTTGATGTATAAAAATGCGATCAGCACCAGCAATGTATTCAGGAGGCTGATCCTGAAAAAATCTTTGAATGGCCTGAAATGCGATACCCGTTTTTCTTTTGGAGCATAGTATACTGAAACAGGAACAGACTCAATTTTAATTCCTTTCCAGGCAGCCCTCACCAGCACTTCAATTTCAAATTCATATTTGCGGGTAAAGAAATGCATGTCTTTCATTAAAGCTACAGGATAAAGCCTGTAACCCGATTGTGTATCGGGCGCATTAATGCCCGTTTCTATTTTAAACCAAAAATTGGAGAATTTATAACCAAAGCTGCTTTTTCCCGGAACAGAAGACTGATCCATATTGCGGGCCCCTATTATTATGGCATCTTTCAACGAATGCAGCTTTTCCATGAATACCGGCAGGTCTCTGGCAAAATGCTGGCCGTCCGAATCAATGGTTACGGCATGTGTATAGCCCGATTCAACTGCTTTTTCAAAGCCTTTCCGCAATGCCCATCCCTTACCTCTGTTTTTTGAATAACCAACAATGTCAATATGTGGTAAAGATGATAGAATTAAAGCCGTATCATCGGTAGAACCATCGTTTACCACGATAATATTGGAAGTATATTCCGCAACATCTGCAATTACTGCAGAGAGCGTATTACTATTGTTGTAAGTAGGTATGATGACACAGGTACGGTACTGGTTGAATGTAGCCCTTAATATATCTTTATCACTCATCTAAAATATGTAAGATTATGATTGCCATGGCAAAGATAAATATTTACAATTCCCGGCGCTTCATCTCTTTTTTGATCAATCCCAATTCCCTGCCTGTTTGCCCGGCCATGGAACTATTTTCCTGCGCCCGGCGCATAAGGTAAGGCACAACATCTTTAATAGGCCCGAACGGAAGGTATTTGCTTACTGAACAACCGGCTTTGGCAAGGTTGAAAGTTATATGATCACTCATGCCATACAGTTGTGAAAAATGAATATGCGGATGATGCAATGACAGTTTTTTTTGTTGAAGCAATTGTGTAGCATACAAATTACTGTACTCATTGTGCGTAGCTACAATAACAGCGATCTTATTTATATGATCAATACAAAATGAAACAGCATCATTGTAATCGCGGTCGGTAGCCGCTTTATCGGGTTGTATGGGTGATGCATACCCCATAGCCTCTGCCCTTTCCCTTTCTTTTTCCATATAGGCTCCGCGAACCAGCTTCACACCCAGCGTAAAGCCACGCAGCTCGGCCGCTTCAAGCGAATCTTTCAGAAAAGACAGCCTGTCTTTACGATACAATTGAACGGTATTATATACCACCACCCTCGTTACGTTAAGTTTCTCCATCATTAAAATGGCGAGCACATCAACCGGGTCCTGTATCCAGGTTTCTTCGGCATCAACCAGTACGCCAACGCCTTTTTCGGCCGCCGCCCTGCAAATCTTTTCCATTCTTGTTTGTACATTTTGCCATTCTGCCTGCTCTTCATCACTCAGCGACGCCACTGCTTTGTTGTATCTCTTCATAAGAGAGCCCTGCTGGTCCGAAACGGAAGAGTCTAATTTTTCCAGTAAACCATACCTGGCAAAACCCGTTACCTTAATACTGATGAAAGGAATATTGGGCTGGGTGGAGGCATAATCAATTACCCTTATAAACTCATCCATTGAATGATTAAAGGCCTCATCATCATTATCTCCTCCTTCCACACCATAATCGAGAATAACACGCACATTGTACTTGCCCAGCCTTTTTGCTACCGGCGCCGTTTCTTCTAATGTTTCGCCACCCACAAACTGCTCAAAAATGGTATGCCTGATCAGCCTCTTTACCGGTAGCCCGGCCTTTAAAACCCACGGTGTTAACCGGGTACCCCATTTTACCAGCAACGGATATCCCATTGACGAAAAAAGGAATTTCGCTTTTTTTAATTCCTTATCTGTTTTGTAAGCGAATGCATTTTCAGTATTGCTGAATGAAATGGGGACGATGGTGTCCATACCTGCATTATTTGTTCCAAATGTAAGTAATACGGGGTGAATTTTTATTTTAGAACCCAATGTGGAAAATTCCCGGATTAATCGCTAATTTTAGACAATTATTGACAAGTCTAAATTAAGTCTATTAAACCCATTAGTGGTTTACGAACATCATAAAATGAAAATAATGTCCGGGAGTAGTACATTAGGTCAGCTATTGAGAGAATGCCGGGAGGCAAAAGGATTATTGCTTCGGCAAGTGGCGGCCGCTTTAGAAATGGACACGGCATTGTTAAGTAAGTTTGAACGGGATGAAAGGAAACCGAACAAAGAACAGGTGCTTGCATTCGCAAAGTTTTATCATGTGGATGCTGACGAACTGCTCTTGGCATGGTTGAGCGATAAAATTGCCGGCGAAGTGCAAAATGAAGACCTTGCCAGGGAAGTATTGAAAGCAGCAGAGAAAAAAGTTGAACTGTACAAGTCGTCAGTTAAAAAGAAAAATAAATAGAATAAAAAATTAAATCATGAACGTAGCAGAGATATTGGAGCTAATCGGTAACGGTGAAACAACAAAAGTTCAATTTAAAAGCGATGTAAATAATGTGATAAGCATTGCGCAGGAAATGGTTGCGCTTACCAACACCAAAGGTGGTCTGATCCTCATTGGCATAGATGATAAAACAGGAAATATTCCCGGACTTAGCTTTCAGGATATTCAGCGAATAAATAACCTGTTGTCAACAGCAGCACAGGACCATGTTAAGTCGCCAATTTTTATCAGCACGGAAACGGTGAATATAGATAACAACAGAGTTATTGTTGTAACCATTCCTGAAGGTTCAGACAAACCGCATACCGATAAGGACGGTGTTGTATGGGTTAAAAATGGTTCTGATAAAAGAAAAGTAACAAGTAAAGAAGAACTGTCAAGGCTGTTGCAAAGCAGCGGAAACCTTTATGCCGAAGAAATGCTGTTGCAGCATAGTTCTTTGGAGGATTTTAATTGGGACAAGTTTCAGTCATTCTATGAAGAAAAATACAAAGAACCGTGCGAGAAGGAGGAAATACTCAAATACCTGGAAAACCTAAGATTGGGAGCAGCAGGTAAGTTGAATGTTGCAGGTGCTTTATTGTTTGGTAAAAACTTACAAAAATTAACACCTTCGTTTTTTATTACTGCTATATGGTTTAGAGGAAACAGTATCGCAGCCACTGAATACAGGAGCAGCGAAAACATTATCGGAACATTAGACCAGCAGTACAAAAAGGGATATGATTTTATATTGGCTAAATTGGATAAGATACAAGCAGGACAACCATTCAACAGCCTGGGCAAATCGGAAATACCTGAAATAGTAATTACCGAATTGCTTGTAAACGCTTTAATCCACAGAGATTACTTTATACATGATTCTATAAAATTGTTTGTTTTTGATGACCGGGTTGAAATAATCAGCCCGGGTAAACTACCCAACAGCCTGACAGAAGAGCAAATTATGAAAGGTGTAAGAAGGTCAAGAAATAGTATTATTGCTTCCCTTGCTCCTGATTTGTTGGAATACAGAGGAGCAGGAAGTGGAATTTTGCGTGCCCTGCAGGCATATCCCAATATTCAATTTATTAATGACACTGAGGGTGAACTATTTAAAGTTATTATCCTGAGACCAGAGAAGAAATAAAACTTTGAATTTTCAGTTTCTTCCGCAAGTACCTTGATTTTTGAAAATGGCCTTGTAAGTAACCTGAATTTATCAGAAGAACAACTGTTTTGCACCGACATATTTTTTATGAAAATTACCCACACCATTATTTACAAATTCAGCATTCCCATGCATCCTTTTACCATTGCCACCGGTACGATGCATTTTGCTCAGAATATTTTTATAAGAGTATATACCGATGAGGGGATCTACGGCGTGGGGGAATGCTCGGCTTTCCCAATGATCGTTGGCGAAACGCAGGCAACCTGTTTTGAAATGGCTAAGGATTTCGCTTTGTTATGGAAAAATAAAGATCCGTTGAACATACCCGAACGCATGAACGAGTTACATGCGTATACTGCATATAACAGTACGGCAAAAAGCGCCTTTGATATGGCGCTGTACGATATAAGCGCCAAAGCTGCGGGCAAGCCCCTGTATGCTTTTCTGGGAGGAAAGAAAAAAAGCATGGAAACAGATCTTACTATTGGTATTAACAGCCCGGAAGCAATGGCCGAAAAGGCGGTTGCGTTCAAAAACAGGGGCGTAAGAATAATTAAAGTAAAATTAGGCAGGGAGCCGGAAGAAGATATAGAACGCATAAAGCAGATACGGGGAGCTATAGGCCATACCTTACAATTACGTATAGACGCTAACCAGGGATGGAACAAAAACCAGGCGCAACTGGCGTTAACCGCATTAAGCCGCTACAATATTGAGTTTTGCGAACAACCGATGCCCAGGCACGACGATCATTTCCTTCCTGAATTAAAACGTATTTCTCCTGTTCCCATTATGGCAGACGAAAGCGTCTTTGATCATCACGATGCGGAACGGATCATAAAAAGCAACGGATGCAGCTATGTAAATATAAAATTTGCAAAAAGCGGGGGCATCCTTGAAGCCTCAAAGATAAATGAGGTATGCAGCAGCCATCATATACCCTGTATGATGGGCGGTATGCTCGAAAGCCGCATTGCACTTACTGCATTTGCGCATTTTGCTGCGGCTACCACCAATATAAAGTTTTACGATATGGATACCTGTATGATCGGACACAAACTCGATCCTGTAACAGGAGGCGTAACCTATAATAATTTCTTCGTGGAACTGCCGGATGCCAGTGGGATTGGCGCCGATGCGGAGGAAGGGTTTTTAATTGCCAATAAGCATGCCGTGGTTTAAAATTCCGCATAGCCGGTAAATGCTTTCATATTTAATATTTACACAATACATCTTATTTTTTCCCCATCCTGCAGCCGAAAGTGTAAGTGGAATGATATTTTATGTATATTGTTTTATAAAGTAAGCCGGCCATGATGAAAATACTTATCGTCCTGTTAATAGCAGCCCTTCCTGTAACCGGGTTGTGCCAGTCAAATGGTAAGCAGGTTATTAAAATAGCGGGTATCAGCCTTGAGCAACTGATCAGAGCATTTTTAGATGCGGGGTATTCCATTGAAAAAAGTGAAGCGTCTATGAGCGTTATTGTAACACATTTAAAAGAAGCCCAAAAATCGAACGTTGCCACGCAAATCAAAGCAAAGATCAAAGACGGCAATGTATTGTTGTCTGGCGAATATATTGAACCCGGAAAAGATCAAAACCCTTCCCCCATCACCGATGCGGGCGTACCGGGAAGCCCGTGCAGGGAATCATGGAATATGATGCACGACTTTGCACAATCTTTCAAAAAACCATTGGAGATCCAGTAATTCAGCAAACGTGAGAAGTGAGAATGGTGAATAGTGAGAGGTGAAATGAGAAAGGTTAGAGGTAAATAATCTCACCTTTATCATCTATCGTTTCACGATGACTGTGCTGAATTCACTACCCACAAATTTCCAAACGATAGACTTAATATCCCTTAACCATAAATACACACTCCTCTATCTTCTTCACCTGCTGGGTTCTGTCAATATTTTTTATAGCGGAAGCAGATGGTAATTTAATATGCAGGTTACTGCTGTCTTTCTTTAAACCTTCCAGCGCTTTAAAAATATTTCTCGATTTTATAGCAAAAACCACTCCGTCGGCGCTCGTTTGACGGGTGCTTAATACGCCAATCACTTCCCCGTCCTTATTAATAACGGGTCCCCCGCTGTTTCCGGGATTAGCGGAAATAGATATCTGGCAGGTAAGGGTATCGCCGTTAAACCCTGTTTTGGCACTCAGGTAACCTTCGCCATACACGATCTCATCCCTGGGATAGCCTAAAGTAAAGATCGGCTCAGCAAGATCAACAACAGATTTTTTATTAATGAAATAGGGCAAAGCGTTCAAAGGCTTATACAGGCTGTCGCTGATCTTAAGGATAGCAATGTCTAAGCTATCGTCTGAAAATATGGTTACAGCGCTTAGCTCAACACCCGATTTACTTTGCACCGTAACTTTTTCTGCCTTATTCACCACATGGGCATTGGTTACCAGATAGCCCTTAGCGTCTATTAAAAAACCTGTTCCGCCAAACTTCGCGGGCACACCGGGAATTTCGATCTTATTCTTTACATCGGTCAGTTCCCGGCGGGTGTGATTTTGATTCTTTTCCAAGATGTCAATCTTCCGTCCCAGGTTTTCAATTTGAGCCTTATCTGTTTTTGGTGTTAATGAGGTGATCATACCGCTTATAATTAAAGCGGTGATACCTGCAATTGAAGCTGCAACGGCTATCGTTTTCTTATACCTGTTCCACAGGTAAACCAGTTTCCGGCTTCCGCCGGGTCGTTTTATTTTTCCTTCCGCGGTTAATTTATTATGTATCTCATCCAGCGAAGCGCGGTATTGCCTGTCCTGCTCAAACCGCTCCATCTGGTTTACAAAGAAATGGTGCTCCACCACCAACTGATCAACGTCGGGATGAGTTCTGCGCAATTCCTGGAACAATATCTTTTCTTCCTCCGACAAGTCTCCCTGGAGGTAACGTTCCACCATCTCTAATAAACGAACATCATTCATTTGTTACCATTTTTATATTGTGCAAAAAATAGCTTTCGTAACCGTACCAGGCATTTATATTTCTGGTTTTTGGCATTATCCGAATTTGTATATCCGAAATGCGCCGCTATCTCCTCCATATTTTGCTTCCGGATATAATACGCTTCAAGTATGCTTTTACAGGGCTCGCCAATATGGGTCATGGCAAATTCCATCATTCCAAACTCATTATTCCTCTTTTCGTGCATCCCGATATCATCTTCCACATATACCGTTTCTTCAAATCCGTTGGACTGCAGCTCATACCGGCTGTTCTTTTGTAACCGTTTGAGCCATAGCCGTTTACTAACAGAATATAAATAGGTCCTCACCTGGCAGCTTAACTCAAACTCCGCCGATTTTGACTTTTCATACAGCACGATCAAAGCCTCCTGAAAAATATCCTTGGCATCCTCTTCCGACCCATTGTTATTCAGAATCAGGTTTTGAATAACCCCGTAATGATCATTGTATATCGTTTCAATGGCGTTTTTATCGTTTACCGACAGCCCCCTGATCAATGCTTGTTCCTTAAGGTTACTATTCACTAAGCGTATATTAATACTATAATGCCATAATTGGTAACCCAAAATTGGGCAAAAATTAATTTAAAAAAAACCGGGTTACCTTTTTTTTACTTCCGTATTAAAGATAGATTTCATTATCAAACTATTCAAAAACATTAAGAATGAAAAAGTTACTCGTTATTTTGGCTATAGGCGCTTTTGCAGCCTGCAACAATGCAAGTGAATCTACTGAAGCTACTGTAGACAGTTTGAAAACTGCTGCCGAAGCTACTGCAGACAGCATTAAGGCTGATGCCGGCGCTGCTGTTGATTCTTTACAGAATGCTACTGACGCTGCCGTTGACGCTGTAAAAGAAGCTGATAAGCAATAAGCGACAGAAGTTTTTTTATATGGCAAGCAATCGTTGAGGCCACTCCTGTTCAGGGGTGGCATTTTTTTTCTTAAAAAAGATGATCTAAAAATTTGTTTATTTATTTTTAGTATTACCTTTGCCCCGCAATGAACACAACAAAAGCATACGGATTTTTTTATTTTTATTTCTACTTTACCGGCAGACCGGGATTGCTTTTGTTGAAAAATAACTAAACATAGAAAATTCAGCATAAACAGTCCCGGCTTACAACCGGGATTTTTTTGTGACTTTTTGAAATCAGATTATACAAATACAATATGAGTGGTACCCACAATATATCCGAAATAAAAGACCCGGCTAACACGGATACGGTTAGCATAACCGGCCGGGCTGACCAGGCAGATACCGAAGAAGACATAACAGTATCCGTTGCCATACAGGGCTATGAAGGCAGCTTTCACCAGGTGGCGGCACAGCATTTCTTTGGTAAAAAAACAGGTGTAATTTGCTGCGCTACTTTTGGCGATGTGGTTAAAAAAGCGCTGAGCAAAAAAGAAAGTGACGGAGGCGTAATGGCAATTGAAAACTCCATTGCCGGAAGCATCCTGCCCAACTATAACCTGTTACAAAAAAGCAAGCTTAAAGTTGTTGGTGAAATATACCTGCAAATCAGGCAAAATTTACTGGTAAACCCCGGTATTCCTTTAGAGGAGATCAAAGAAGTGCATTCGCACCCCATGGCTATCCAGCAATGCCTCGAATACCTCGACCAGTATAACTGGAAGCTGGTTGAAACCGAGGATACAGCATTAAGCGCAAAACATATTCACCAGCATAAAAGCAAACATATTGCAGCCATTGCCAGCACACTGGCCGCTGATTTGTATAACCTCGAAGTGCTGGCGCCCGACATTCATACACTAACGAATAACTATACCCGCTTTTTAATATTGCAGCACCAGGACCTGGCGGAAGTAATTGAAAACGCCAATAAAGCTTCTGTTAGCTTTCATACCGATCATTCAAGGGGCAGCCTGGCCAAAGTGCTTACTACTATAGCCGAAGGGCAGATCAACCTCAGCAAACTGCAAAGCTCTCCTATCCCCGGATCCGATTTCCGGTATTCTTTTCATGCCGATATGGAATTTGATTCGCTGCACCAGTTTTACCAGGTAATAAAAGATATGAAAGCCCTTACGGAAGATGTAAAAATTTACGGGGTATACCGCAAAGGGAAACATTATACATAAACCAACTCATAACTTACTTACCACTTACTACTTAACACTTACTACTTACCACTATCATGATCTCCACAGCAAAACGATTAGAAGGCATTGGTGAATACTATTTCTCTCAAAAGCTGAGGGCAATAGACGAACTGAACCGGCAGGGTAAACAAATCATTAACCTCGGTATAGGAAGTCCGGATATGCCCCCCCACCCGGATGTAATAAAAACACTGCAGGAAGAAAGCGCTAAACCCAATGTTCACGCTTACCAGAACTATAAGGGCTCACCCGTTTTACGCGAAGCCATTGCGGCATGGTATAAAACCTGGTACAACATCACGTTAAATGCCGGCACAGAAATATTGCCGCTCATAGGCAGCAAGGAAGGCATTATGCACCTCTGCATGACCTATATTAATGAAGGAGACGATGTGTATGTACCCAACCCCGGCTACCCCACCTACAGGAGCGCCGCCAGATTGGCCGGCGGCCATATAGTAGAATATACACTGGAAGAAAAGAACAACTGGCTGCCCGATCTTGAAGCGCTTGCAAAACAAATAGCCGGCTCAGAAAAGCAGCAGCGTGCCCGTTTGCTCTTTGTAAATTATCCGCATATGCCTACAGGGCAGTTACCCACGCTATCCTTTTTTGAATCCCTGGTGTCGTTTGCAAAAGCAAATAATGTTTTAATTGTGCATGATAACCCGTACAGCTTTATCCTGAACGGTCGCCCGGAAAGTATTTTAAGCGTAGCAGGCGCCAAAGAAGTTGCCGTTGAGCTGAATTCATTAAGCAAGTCGCAGAATATGGCCGGATGGCGCGTAGGCATGCTCTGTGGCGCCAAAGAAAGAATTGATGAAGTGCTGCGGTTTAAAAGCAATATGGACAGCGGCATGTTTTTACCGGTTCAACTGGCCGCAGCAAAGGCTTTAACACTTGGGCAGAACTGGTACAGCAGTATTAATACCATGTACAGGAACCGGAGAGAAAAAGTATTCGCTTTGCTGCAATTGCTGGATTGCTCCTTTTCGGTGCAGCAGGCAGGCATGTTTGTATGGGCCAAAATCCCCGCATCATATAAAGATGGTTACACATTAAGCGATGAAGTGTTGCATAACGCCGGGGTATTTATAACGCCGGGAGGGATATTCGGAAGCGCCGGCAATAATTATATAAGAGTTAGCCTCTGTTGTACAGAGCAAAAAATACAGGAAAGTATAGAAAGAGTAAAAGCATCTCTGAAAGGAAAAAAATAAACAATGTTCGATACCATTACCATTGTAGGCGTAGGCCTGATCAGCGGTTCATTTAGTATGATCTTAAAAGAAAAAGGACTGGTAAACCATGTAATTGGTGTGAGCCGCACGGCGCAGAGCATTAACAAAGCGCTCGAATTAGGCATCATTGACGAGGCCCTGCCATTGGAAGAAGCGGTAAAGAAAAGCAGCCTTATTTATGTAGCCATACCGGTAGACGCCACCATACCTGTAATACAGGCAATAATGGACCTGGTGAATGAAGAGCAAATAGTAGTAGATGCGGGATCAACCAAACAGGCGCTTTGCGAAGCGTTGGCCAACCATCCTATGCGCAGGCGCTTTGTTGCCACGCATCCTATGTGGGGAACAGAATACAGCGGGCCGGAAGCCGCAGTTCGGGATGCATTTGCAGGCCGGGTTTGTGTAATTTGTGAAAAGGAAAAAAGCGATCCTGATGCGGTAGATACCGTGGAAAAGATATATAAGCTACTGGGCATGCATGTTACCTATATGGATGCAGACGCACATGATATACACGCGGCGTATGTTAGCCATATTTCCCATATCACCTCCTTTGCGCTGGCAAACACGGTATTGGAAAAAGAAAAAGAAGAAAACGCCATTTTTGAACTGGCAGGCGGTGGTTTTGAAAGTACGGTGCGCCTGGCAAAAAGCAACCCTTCTATGTGGCTCCCCATTTTTAAACAAAACCGGGAACATGTATTAGATGTGCTAAACGAGCACATTACCCAGTTAAGAAAGTTCAAAAGCTGTCTTGAAAAGGAAAACTATACCTACCTGCAGGAACTGATGGAAAACGCCAATAAAATAAACCGGATAATTAGATGACAGAAGGTATGAGGCATGAGGTATGAGGTACAAGGCGTGAGGTATAAGGTATAAGGCGTGGGTATGAGGTATAAGGCGTGAGGTATAAGGTATGGTATAAGGTACGATCTCCCTACACCCTACGCCCTTCACCCTATACCCTTCACCCTTCACCTTACACCCTTCACCTTACACCTGATCCCTAAACAAACGATCGTGGTGCAAAACGGCAAATAATAAGGAGAATCAGCGAAATCGTGTTTATCTTTGCGAAAATTTTTTTAAATATATGATGACATTTGAAGCGTTGGGTTTAGACGGGAGATTGGTACAGGCTACCGATGCTTTGGGATTTAAACAGCCAACCCCTATACAGGAAAAAGCGATTCCTGTTTTGCTGAGCGGCACCACAGATCTGGTGGGGTTGGCACAAACGGGTACAGGGAAAACAGCAGCATTCGGGCTACCGTTGCTGCAGCTAATAGATGCAAAGGATAAATATCCGCAGGCGCTGGTGGTTTGTCCTACCAGGGAACTGTGCATGCAAATCGTAAATGAAATAGAGCTCTTTAAAAAATTCATCACCGGCATGCATGTGGTGGCCGTGTATGGCGGAACCGCTATTGGGGCACAGATCAGGGAACTGAAAAGAGGGGTGCAGATTGTTGTGGCCACCCCGGGAAGACTGATTGATTTAATTGAACGCAAGGCCATCAACCTGGAACAAATTAAATACGTGGTGCTCGATGAAGCAGATGAAATGCTGAATATGGGCTTCCAGGATGACATTGAATTTATTTTACAAAATACACCCAACCGCGAAAGCACCTGGTTATTCAGCGCTACCATGCCTCCTGAAATACGGCGTGTTAGCAAAAAGTACATGAAGGCTCCCGTTGAAATAACCGTGGGTAAAATGAACACGGCCAATAAAAACGTGGATCACCAGTACTATGTAGCCAGTGCCCAGCACCGCTATGAAGCGCTGAAGCGTTTAATTGATTTCAATCCCGGAATTTATGGCATCATCTTTACCCGCACAAAGGCCGATGCCCAGGCTATTGCGGAAAAGCTTACCAGGGAAGGGTACGATATTGATGCTTTGCATGGCGATCTGACGCAACAGCAAAGAGACAAGGTAATGGGAGAGTTCAGGGATAAAACGCTGCAGCTTTTAATAGCAACAGATGTAGCCGCCAGGGGAATTGATGTGCAGGGTATAACCCATGTTATCAATTATGAACTGCCCGACGATGTGGAAGTGTATACCCACCGCAGCGGGCGTACAGGGCGTGCCGGCAACACGGGCATTTGTATGTCGGTTATCCATAGCCGTGAAATTGGCAAGATCAGGCAAATTGAAAGAATGGTGCAGGTGCCCTTTCATAAGCTGGAGATACCGGCAGGAAAAGATGTGTGCCGTAAACAATTCTACCATTTTATGGATAACCTGCTGCAGTTAGACATCAATGACGACAGCTATGAGCCTTATATACCCATGCTGGAAGAAAAGTTTGCCGATGTTAGTAAAGAAGAAGTGCTGAAACGGCTGGCTGCGCATGAGTTTAAAAGATTTTTGAAATACTATGAAAATGCAGAAGATCTGAACGTGAGGGAAAGAACCCGCGAATACCGCGAAAGAGATCCCAGGACCCCCCGGGCATTTACAGAAAGACGCGACATTACCCGCAGGCGCGATACGAAAGGCCGCGAATTTGGCGGAAATGGCGGTGGCGACTTTACCAAATTATTTGTAAACCTTGGCACTAAAGATGGTTTTTATAAAGCCAGCTTCCTGCAGTTTATTTTAGATATGAGCGATTTGAGGAAAGACTCACTGGGAAAAATAGATATGAAAGAAATGAATAGCTGGATAGAAGTAGATAAAAAGTCGGCAACCCAGATGATCCGGTCTATAGACGGCAAAAAATATAAGGGCAGGAACATCAGGATGAACGAAGCCGATCACAGAAGATAATTTCAGGAACAATTTCAATAATTCAATTAAGTAACAAATAAAACATTATTATATGCAAGCGGTTGAAACCAATACAAAAGCTGCAGTGCTGGAAAAACTGAATAAAAAACCATTGATCATTTCCGGGCCCTGCAGTGCAGAAACCGAAGCGCAGGTGCTGGAAACAGCACAACGCCTGGCCAACACGGGAAAAGTGGATATGCTCCGGGCCGGTATCTGGAAACCCCGTACCCGTCCGGGAAGCTTTGAGGGAGTAGGCACAAAAGGTTTGCCCTGGTTACAACAGGCAAAAAAAATAACCGGTTTGCCCACAACCGTTGAAGTAGCCACAGGGAAACAGGCCCAGGATGCCCTGCATTTTGAAGTAGACATGCTTTGGATTGGGGCGCGCACAACGGTTAACCCGTTCAGCGTACAGGAAGTAGCTGATGCGCTGCGCGGCGCGGATGTTCCGGTATTTATCAAAAACCCGATCAACCCCGACCTGGAACTGTGGACTGGCGCCGTAGAGCGCATAGCCAAGGCCGGTATTAAAAACATAGGGTTGATCCACCGCGGTTTCAGCGCATATGGCAATACGGAATACCGCAATGCCCCGATGTGGCACCTGGCCATTGAAATGAAAAGACGTAACCCCGAACTGAAAATCATAAACGACCCCTCGCATATTTGCGGGCGCAGGGACATTCTTTTAGAAGTAGCGCAAAAAGCCATTGATCTCGACTACGACGGACTGATGATAGAAAGCCATATTGACCCTGATAAGGCCTGGAGCGATGCCAAACAGCAGGTTACCCCCGAAAAGCTGGCAGAACTGTTAGACGCTATTACCTGGAGAAAAGAAGATGCGGATTCAAAAGAATTTCATGCCGCATTAGAAAAGCTGCGCCAGCAGATCAACCACCTGGATGATGAAATGATGCAGATACTCAGCCAGCGTATGAGCCTTGCTGAAAAAATAGGACAATACAAAAAGGAGAACAACATCACAATTTTACAAACTTCGCGGTGGAACGAAATCCTTGAGAGGGCTTTTAAAAAAGGGGAAAAGATCGGGCTGAGCAATGAGTTTATCACTAAATATTTTGATGCGGTACATATGGAATCTATCAACCATCAGAATAAGATCATGAACGCCTGAATTTTTCCGCAGCCATAATATGCAGGGCAGCAATACTACTTTTATTTATATCCATGCTATATGGTGTACTGCCGGCAAACAGCCTGTACTTACCCGCATAGTACGGAAAGTATTATTCGCCTGCATGAAAAAAAGCGCGGAAGAGAGCGGTATCCAGGTAATGGTGGTAAATGGCGGCGATGAGCATGTGCACTGCCTTTTTAAGCTAATGCCTGCCCAGTCTGTTTCAGCAATCGTAGACCGGATCCAAAGCGAATCGGAAAACTGGCTGAACAACAATAAGCTTTTATCAGAACCATTCAAATGGAATGCTGCTTATTCGGCCTGGTCTGTCAGCCCTTCCACCGTTGATAAAGCCGCTGAATATATAAGCAGGCAGGAAGCATACCACCAGGAAAAAACCTTAGAGGAAGAGCTGAGCGCATTTGACCGGATGGTAGTGCACCTGGGCTGAAGGCTTATTATTACATCCAACAGATCAACATCAGAACTATTCATAATGGATTCGATACAATATAAATTCAGTAATGCTTCTACCCGTTTTTATTTTGACGGTAGTTTTTCGCAGTTAAAAAAAATCGCTGACCCCAAATCGGCCATTCTTGTTACCGATGAAAACCTGTACAGCGCCCATATCAAAAAATTCAGCAACTGGAATACCATTGTGCTAAAACCAGGAGAAGCCTTTAAAGTGCAGGCTACCGTGGATACGGTAATTGAACAAATGATCGCATTGGCGGCCGACCGGAAAACCACGCTTATTGGCGTTGGCGGAGGCGTAATTACGGATATTACGGGATACGCGGCATCAATATACATGCGGGGCATTCCGTTTGCGTTTGTACCCACATCGGTACTGGCAATGGTAGACGCAAGCATTGGCGGAAAAAACGGGATTGATGTTGGCGTATACAAAAATATGGTGGGTACCATCCGGCAACCTTCTTTTCTTTTACACGATTATAGTTTACTCCAAACACTACCCCAAAATGAATGGGAAAATGGCTTTGCCGAAATCATCAAGCATGCCTGCATAAAAGACGCGGCCATGTTCAGGGAACTGGAAGCCGGTACGCTTAAAACCTACCGGCAAAAGAAAACGGCGATGCGCTCCCTGATCCGTAGAAACGCGCTGATCAAAATCCGGGTAGTACAGAAAGACGAATTTGAAAAAGGCGACAGGAGACTGCTTAACTTCGGGCATACGCTGGG
>CAYVEI010000009.1:22110-43282 GCA_964450515.1 uncultured Terrimonas sp.
AAGACGAATTTGAAAAAGGCGACAGGAGACTGCTTAACTTCGGGCATACGCTGGGACATGCGCTGGAAAATCAATACGACCTGTTGCACGGACAGGCTATTTCCATTGGCATGACCTATGCCTGTCATATTTCAGCGCAGTTAAGAAACTTTAAGGATACCGGAAGAGTAGTTAAAGTATTAGAAAAGTACGGGCTACCTACCTATGCAGACTTTAATAAAAAGAAGGTGATAGCGGTACTGAAAATGGATAAAAAGAGGGAACGCAGGGAAATGAATTATATATTACTCGATAAAACAGGTAAGGCGGTGATAGTACCCATTCCTTTACCGCAACTGGAAAAAATAATAGCAGCATTGTAGTTATGATAGCAACCATTCAACCTTCCGGGCTCTCTGATGCGGTTCAGGCGCCTGCATCCAAAAGCGCTATGCAAAGAGCCTGCGCTGCGGCGCTGATATCCGGTGGAAAAAGTATCATTTTTAACCCCGGGCACTCCAACGATGATAAAGCCGCTCTGCAGGTAATAGCAGCTTTAGGTGCAAAAGTGAACACACGCAGCGATGGCACTATTGAAACAGACAGCAGCGGCGCCAACCTGTCTTCTCCCGGCATCAGTCAAAATAACGCGCTTACCATCAATTGCGGCGAAAGCGGGTTAGGAATACGCATGTTTGCTCCCGTTATAGCATTAAGCAGGATACCGGTTACCATCAGCGGAGAAGGAAGTTTACTGTCGCGTCCGATGGATTTCTTTGACGAAGTATTCCCGCGTTTAAACGTAACGGTTAGTTCAAATAACGGCAGGCTGCCCATTGTCCTTTCCGGGCCTTTGCAGCCACGTAATATTGAAATTGACGGTTCACTGAGCTCCCAGTTTTTAACCGGCTTACTGATGGCCTATGCCGCTGCCGAAGCCCGTGACGTTACCATTAAAGTAAATAATTTAAAAAGCAGACCGTATATAGACCTTACGCTTAAAGTGATGCAGTTGTTTGGTTTAAAAACACCGGAAAACAACAATTATAAGGCATTTTATTTCGACCAGTCACCCGCACGCATTTCGCCATCCGAAACGCGGTATACGGTGGAGGGCGACTGGAGCGGCGGAGCATTTTTACTGGTAGCGGGCGCTATCGCCGGAGAGATAGCAGTACGCGGACTTGATGCTGATTCTGCACAGGCCGATAAAAAAATATTAGAAGCACTGCAGGATGCCGGCGCCGCAGTAACGATCAGCGATAAGGAGATCAGGATATCTCCGGGTGCATTAAAAGCTTTTACTTTTGATGCCACCGACTGCCCTGACCTGTTCCCCCCGTTGGTAGCATTAGCGGCATATTGCAAAGGCACCACCGTTATTAAAGGCGTAAGCAGGTTAGCGCATAAAGAAAGCAACCGCGGATTGACCCTGCAGGATGAGTTTAGGAAAATGGGACTGCAGGTAGATTTACAGGATGACGTCATGCATGTGCATGGCGGAAAGGGATTAAAGGGAGCAACCGTGCATTCGCGTCATGACCACCGGATTGCCATGGCCTGCGCCGTGGCCGCGCTGCATGCCGAAGGAGCAACCACAATTGAAGAAGCCGGGGCGATCAGCAAGTCATATCCCGGTTTTTATGAAGATCTTGTTAAGCTGGGAGCAAATGTAAAAATAACCCTGCAGTCCGCTCATATTCAATAACCAATCATTAGCTTTAAGTAAATTCGCATATGAATTCTTTTGGGAAACTATTTCGTGTACATATATTTGGCGAATCGCATGGTGAAAGCGTGGGCATTTGTATTGACGGCTGTCCGGCCGGTTTGCCCCTGAAGGTGGATGATTTTTTGAGCGATATAGAAAGACGGAAAGGAGGCACACAAAAAGGAACAACCCCCCGGCAGGAATCGGATCTGCCCATATTTAAGAGCGGTATTTTTAACGACACTACAACGGGTGCGCCTATTACCGTACTCTTTGAAAATAACAATACCCGTTCGGGCGACTACCAAAAACAGCGGGCTGTGCCCCGGCCGGGTCATGCAGATTTTGTAGCGCACCGGAAGTTTGGCGGATTTGAAGATTACAGGGGCGGCGGCCATTTCAGTGGACGGCTTACGGTAGCACTGGTAGCTGCCGGGGTAATTGCCAAAAAACTGTTACATGCCGGTAACGCCGCTTTGCAAAAAGAAAACGCAGTTAAGGAAAATATACCTGAAGCCGGGCAGGATGGTATTTCTATTGTTGCCTCCCTGCTTGAAATTGGCGGGGAAAAAGATATGGAGAAAGGGCTGCAAAAAGCCATTGATGCCAAAGATAGCATTGGCGGCATTGTGGAGTGCAGGGTAAACGGGTTGCCATTGGGTTTGGGAGAACCTTTTTTTGATTCAGCAGAATCTTTATTGAGTCATGCTGTTTTTGCCATACCCGCCATACGCGGAATTGAATTTGGAACAGGCTTTGCCGCCGCGGGCATGTTCGGCAGCGAACATAACGACGCTATTACCGACCCGAACGGGGAAACCCGTACCAATCATGCCGGGGGAATAGTAGGCGGTATAAGCAATGGCAACGAACTGGTATTCCGCATTGCGGTTAAGCCCACTTCCTCCACACCCAAAGTGCAGGAAACCTTAAACTGGGAAACAGGAAATATAGAAGCGTTTTCCGTAAAAGGACGTCACGATCTTTGTATAGCTTTGCGGGTACCTGTTGTGCTGGAGGCCGTAACAGCCATCGTTTTAGCCGACCTGATGCTCACCGCGCAAAAAATACCGCGGATATTATAAATTTATTTAGTTAAACCGATTATCATGCCCGTCATCTACCACATCACTACCGCTTCTGAATGGAATGATGCCAAACAAAAAGGATTTTATGAATCTATAGCGCTCAAAGAAGAAGGATTTATCCATTGCAGCGAAGAACGGCAAATACCTGATGTACTGAACAGGTATTATAGCGGTAAAACAGATCTTGTTAAATTAACGATTCAAACTGAGAAACTCACCAGCCAGTTAATTTACGACTGGTCTAATGCCATTGAAGATACATTCCCCCATATATACGGCCCCCTCAACCTCAATGCCGTTATAAATGTTGAAAACATATAGTGCGGAGTTAATTGTAATGCGTTGTGAGAAGTGAGAAGAGAAACGGGAGCGGTGAATGGTTTGTCGTTTCACTTTTATCGTTTCACGAGAAGGAACGTGAGGGGTAAAATTCACTATTGCCCCTTGACTATTGACCTTTTCACCAAATGATAACCCATATCAGAGCTTATTGAACAGCAGACCCCGTTGATCTATATCAACCCAACAGCTCCCGGTTCCTGCATATTGTTGCGATATGATAAGAAATCCTTCCTGCCGCTTAATTTAATGGTTATTCATGCGGTTTTCACCATTTCCGTAAGTACTTTTACTAACCCTTACAGGGATAATACGATCACACACTCTAAAAAAACATGTATGAAAACGCTGTTAATTATCACCAGTATTATCCTCTTATCCTTTCAGATAGACCGCCTGCTGGTAACCCATTTTTCAGATGACAGCAGTAAAATAGAACGATTAAGCAATGTATTTGCCGGGCATGAGCCTGCAGTGAATGTACAACCTGCACAATATAATGCGGTTGCCGCCTCACCGGAAACAATGGTTCCGGAAACTGCTGTTTTAAAGGCAACACCCGGTCGTATTGAAAAGAAACCGGCAGTAAAATTAAAACCGGGCAACAACAATGCAGCACAAAGCAACAGCAGGAACAGTGCGCTCCATCATGATATAAAACAATCCGGAAAATACCTGGAACTGAACACGGTGCAATTCGGTTTTAACCAGTATGAAAAAATAGAAACCAAAGCATTTAATCAGATCCTGCAGTTTGCCGATCAGCTTATTTTTAATGAATCTTTAAAAATAAGCATTGCCGGCTTTACCGACAATACGGGCAGTGCGGAATACAATAAACAACTTTCGTTGCTGCGCGCCCAAAATGTAAAACAGTATATGCTCGACCTGGGCGTAAATGAAAGTCAGATTATTATTTCGGCAAATGGCGTATCGTATCCTGTAGCAGATAATGACAGAGGCGAAGGAAGAGCTGCTAACAGAAGAGTGGAAATGCTCCTGGTACAGATGTAAGCTAATGGGTAATTTTGCCACAAAACACAAAGGAAAACGCTTTGTGGCTTCGTGCCTGCCCGTTCGGTTCAGGCAGGCCTTTACGGCTCAATTACGTTTAATAATCGCCTTAGTACGTATTTTTAATTTTTGAGCAAACCCCTAAATAATCAGCATAGCGTCGCCATAGCTGAAAAAGCGGTATTTATCTTTTATAGCTTTTTTATATGCTTCCATAGCAAGATCATATCCTGCAAAAGCACAGGCCATTATTAAAAGGCTTGTTTTGGGAAGATGGAAGTTAGTGATCAGGGAATCGGCTATGGAAAAATTATAGGGCGGATGAATAAAAGTATTCGTCCATCCTTCAGAAGGTTTCAGGAGTTTATCGGAGGTAAAGGAAGATTCTAATGCCCGCATCGTAGTAGTTCCCACGGAGCAAATTCTTTTTCCATCCATCCTCGCTTTATTTACAATGCCACAGGCTTTATCTTCAATCCTGTAATACTCCGCGTCCATCTTATGTTTACTCAGGTCTTCTACTTCAATAGGTCGAAAAGTACCCAACCCCGTATGCAGTGTTATTTCAGCAAAACGGATGCCTTTGATCTCAAGGCGCTTGATGAGCTCAATGCTAAAATGCAGCCCGGCGGTTGGTGCAGCAACGGCGCCTTCGTGTTTGGCATATACCGTTTGATACCGCTCCCTGTCTTCTTCATCCGGCTTACGTTTGATATATTTAGGCAAAGGCGTTTCACCCAGGGTATTAAGCACCTGCTTGAATTCTTCGTTGCTGCCGTCAAAAAGAAAGCGTATGGTACGACCGCGTGAAGTAGTGTTATCTATTACTTCAGCAACCAGGTCTTCCGCTTCTCCAAAATAGAGCTTATTGCCCACTCTTATCTTACGGGCAGGGTCAACTATAACATCCCATAATTTATTCTGATGGTTCAGCTCGCGGAGCAAAAATACTTCAATCTTCGCCCCTGTTTTTTCCTTACGTCCATACATTCTTGCGGGAAATACTTTGGTGTTATTTACTACAAATACATCTTTATCATCAAAGTAATCAAGTACATCGCGAAAGTGCCTGTTTTCAATTTGGCCGGTAGCACGATGTATTACCATCATACGGGCGTCTTCTCTTTTTTTGGCAGGATGTTGTGCAATAAGATTAAGTGGAAGGTCAAAACGGAATTGTGATAATTTCATCTGAGTGTTTATTATTTTTTGCAGTCACATGAAACTTACCCTTATCAATGCGGCGAGGTATCTTTGTTTGTCCTGAACCTGATCTTACGGTATCAGGTTTCATGTAAATAGCTGTATTTAACAGCGTGCAAAGGTAAGGAAATAATAATTTGAATACAAAATCTTCAAAAAACAGATTAATTCCTGTTTTACCCCGGGCAACTCAGCGGGGCAATATACCCCCGGGGATAGCCGATATTAACCTTTTTGTATAAGCGCTTTGGGGAGTGTTATACACCTCTTCCGCAAGACCGGTTTCTTCTATTTTTCCCTGGTACATTACCAGTATACGATCGCTGATATAACGAACTACCGAAAGATCATGCGAGATAAAGAGCGCGGCAAACCCGAATTCTTCTTTTACATCGTTAAGCAAATTAAGCACCTGGGCCTGTACGCTTACATCCAGCGCTGAAACAGATTCATCACAAACAATAAATGAAGGATGCAAAGCCAAAGCCCGTGCAATGCCTATGCGTTGCCGCTGTCCGCCGCTGAATTCATGCGGATAGCGGTTATAATGATCAGCATTCAGGTTTACTTTTTCTAAGATATTAATGATCCAGTCTTTCCTGCCCGCATGGCTTCCTCCTAACCCGTGTATATACATGGCTTCCTGTATAGCGCTTCCTACCGTAAGGCGCGGATTAAGGGAGGAATAGGGATCCTGGAAAATGATCTGAAAATCTTTGCGCATATGCCGCAATTGTGCAGGAGATAAATGCAGTAAATTTTGTTTCTTAAAATAAACAGCTCCACCCGTAGGATCAATTAAACGGAGCAGGCTTCTTCCCAATGTTGTTTTACCACAGCCGGATTCTCCTACCAGGCCCACCGTTTCACCTTTGTATATAGTAAAGCTCACGTCATCCACCGCCTTTATATAACGCCGGGGCGTACCCCGTTTTTTTCTTTCCGGAGGAAACCATACTTTCAGGTTCTCCACTTTTACCATCGGATCTGCGGCTGCCGCAACCTGCTGTTCCGGCTTAGCAGGAACAGGTTTAATTCCGGCATTTCCATTTTGCACTGCAGGCAAGCCGGTACCTGCCGTTCTTTTTATATCCGGGAGTTGCCTTTCCTTTCTTATGATACTGCCATCTTCATTTATTTTCATAAAATCACTTACCACCGGCAGCCGTTCTCCTTTGGCATGTAATACGGGGCGGCATTCCAGCAAAGCCCTGGTATACGGATGACGCGGATCGGTGAACAGCGCCTGCGTGGTATTCTGTTCAACAATTTCTCCCCTGAACATTACGATAATACGATCTGCGATTTCCGCCACCAGACCAAGGTCGTGGCTGATGAAAATAACGCCAATATGCTTTTCTGCCTGCAATGCTTTTATTAAATGAAGAATACTTTGCTGAACGGTTACATCCAAAGCGGTAGTGGGTTCATCGGCAATGAGCAACGATGGTTCGCAACTCATAGCCATAGCAATCATAACCCTTTGCTTTTGTCCGCCGCTTATTTCATGCGGGAAACGGCCGAAGATGGCGGAAGGATCGGGCAGTTGAACTTTTTCAAATAATTCAATCGTTTTTTGCCTGGCGCCAGCGGCGTTTACAGCCTGATGCAGCATAATGGCTTCCATTACCTGGTTGCCACAGGTGTATAACGGGTTGAGCGAGGTCATCGGCTCCTGGAAGATCATTGATATCTGGTTGCCCCTCACAGCCCGCATTGCTTTTTCCGGCAACCGCAGCAGGTCAACACCCGATTCACCCCGCGCCGAAAACATAATATTACCATTCGTATATTCTGCAGGTGGTACCGGTAATAGCTGCAGTATGGCAAGCGCGGTAACAGATTTGCCGGAACCCGACTCTCCTACTATCGCTACCGTTTCGCCCCGGTTTACGGAAAATGATATATTATGCAATGCCGGCGTTAGTTTTTTCTCCTGCCGGAAGCCAATGCCCAGGTTTTGTATGGATAATAACGGAAGCATAAAGGGGTTAAAATCTCAAATGCCTTACGGTTAAACCGTCGTTGATCAGTTGCTTTAAGGAATCAATACCGATCTTTATATGCGTTGCCACAAACGTTTCCGTTACTTTTTTATCGCTCTCTTCCGTTTTAACGCCTTCGGGTATCATAGGCTGGTCACTCACCAGCAAAAGCGCTCCCGTAGGAATTTTATTGTAAAATCCAACCGAAAAAATAGTAGCCGTTTCCATATCAATCGCGTATGCTCTTATGTTCTGAAGATAGGCTTTAAATTCTTCATCATGCTCCCATACCCGCCGGTTGGTTGTATATACCGTGCCGGTCCAGTAGTCAACGCCATAATCCCTGATGGTGGTTGAAATGGCTTTCTGCAGCGCAAAGGCAGGTAAGGCCGGAACTTCAGCAGGAAAATAATCGTTGGATGTGCCTTCGCCGCGTATAGCCGCTATGGGAAGGATCAGGTCGCCCAGCTTGTTTCGTTTTTTTAACCCGCCGCACTTGCCTAAAAATAATACGGCCTTCGGTTCAATAGCAGTAAGCAAATCCATAATGGTTGCCGCACCCGGACTTCCCATTCCAAAATTTATAATAGTAATTCCTTCTGCAGTAGCACAAGGCATCGGGCGGTCTTTACCGGTTATTTCAACAGCATTCGATTCAGCAAAATAACTAACATAGCCGCTAAAGTTGGTTAACAATATATATTTCCCAAAATTTTTAAGCTTTTCGCCGGTATAACGGGGCAGCCAGTTTTCAACAATATTCTCTTTTGTCTGCATACCTCTTTAATTGGCTAAATTAGCAAATTCATTTTTAAGTATGATTAAAATAGCCTACCCCGCGTATACGTATAAGCTCAAAACCGAAAACGGCAGGGAGCTTATTTTTGATACCATCCGTAAACAATGGGTAGCGCTTACTCCCGAGGAGTGGGTAAGGCAAAATTTCCTGCAATACTTGTTACAGGTAAAAAAATACCCCGGCGCACTAATAGCCGTAGAAAAAGAGATCCGGCTGGGTGAACTCGCTAAGCGTTGCGATATTGTAATTTACAACAGCAACGCAACTCCCCTGTTAATGGCGGAATGCAAGGCGATGGAGGTAAACGTTACTGCTGCAGCGGCAGAACAGATTATGCGGTATAACATTTCGCTGCCCGTAAGATACCTCGTTATTACCAACGGCTCCTATTGTTTCGCGTTTGAAAGAACCGGGAAAGATTTCTATCCGCTAACGGAAATACCGGCATGGGCCCCACAGGAAAAGTAAAAGCAAAATTACTCGTCTACGGTCTTCAGGCTTTCATAATCCTTTATCTTATTATACAGGGTTTTGCGGTCTATTTTTAGAATTTCCGCAGCCTTTGTTTTATTGTAATTCACCTGTTTTAACACCTTTACAATCGTTTCGTATTCTGCCTGCGATGCCGCTCCTTTTAAATCGGTACTTTTTATTGACACGGCATGAAAAAAGGGTTGCTTTGAAGCTTCACCAGGCACTGCCGGCTGCATCATTTCATTAGGCAATACAGCGGAACTGATCAGGGGTGTATTGGTTAATAATGCGGCACGGCGGATCACATTTCTGAATTCGCGCAGGTTACCGGGCCATGCGTATTGCGTAAATAATTGCAAAACTTCATCTTCAAATCCCTCAATTTTCTTATCCAGTTCGTAACAGGCTTTTTGCAGGAAGAAATCGGCAAACGGCAGGATATCTTCTTTACGGTCCCGGAGCGCAGGTATATAAAGAGAAAATTCATTAAAGCGATGAAAAAGGTCTTCCCGGAATTTTCCTTTACGGTACCCTTCCTGGAGGTTTTCATTAGAAGCTACGATGATCCTGATGTCGAGGTTCATTTCTTTAGTACCTCCCACCCTTTTAAATTTGCGTTCCTGTATTACACGTAAAAGCGCTGCCTGCACATCAATAGGCAGGTTGGCTACTTCATCTAAAAAGATAGTGCCGCCGTTGGCCATTTCAAAATGCCCTTCTTTATCCGTTATAGCTCCGGTAAAAGATCCTTTCACATGCCCGAACAGCTCACTGCCTGCCAGTTCTTTTGATAAAGTGCCGCAGTCTAAGGCAATAAAAGGCTTGCCTGCCCTGTTGCTGTACTGATGAATTGTTTTTCCTATTACCTCCTTGCCGGTTCCGCTTTCTCCATATAGTATAACACTGTAAGGCGTAGGCGCTACCAGTTTAATCTGCTTATACAGCTCTTTGGTAGCCGGGTCCCTGCCTATCAGGTATTCGTCATTTGCGGGTACCGGTTTGCCATTATGCTTTATACTGCCTGCATCAGCAGGTGTTGCGGGTCTCCCGGCACTGGAAATATATTCCTGCGATTTTTTGATAACACTCAATACCTCGTCGGGGATAAGCGGCTTGGCTATATAATCAAATGCGCCCTGCTTAATAATATCAACCGCGGTTTTAATATCAGAATAGCCGGTGATAATAATAACCGTGGTAGCAGGCTTCAACGTTTTTATTACTCTCAGCACTTCATGCCCTTCCTTATCACCCAGCCTAAAGTCACATAGTACGATATCAAAATGGCTTTCTTTAAATTTAGATAATCCTGAATTTCCCGTATATGCCGTTTCCGTTTCAAAACCTTTACGTTGTAAAAATCTGCTCAGCAATGTGCACATATCCATATCATCATCTACGATCAATATTCTACTCATATCAGATTCGTTTTAAAGTTTGACTAAGTTAGTTGAAAACACCCAAATTCCCATCCCGGCTTTTAACGCAGCCTTTTCATACCTCCCTGTTAATATGTTGAATTTAAAAGCCACTGCCTGTAACAGTGGCCCAGCCAGACGATCACCATCTTATCCTGCTTAAAGTAACAGGCAAACGGCAGATTACATCACCGAAGCTACCTCCTTTGCATTTTTCTATATGAACGTAAAAACCCTGCCAATGGCTCAAAATTACCACAAATTCAATAGCCCTGTTCAATCCTTTCGTTAGCCTTGTTGCGTATAATCGTCATGTTGGGGAAATTAATACCCGAAAAAGAATATTTTCCGATACATACCACATATATTTAAATAATTACATGCATAAATGCTACAATTGAGTTATTCCGTTTAAAATTTTCTGTGGTTTATACTATGGCAGGTAACTTGCAATAGTGCCCGGAAAGCATTATTGTACTTTTGAAAATAGGTGAACCCTTTGTATGAAAGCTTTGATCATAGATGACGAATTAGATATATGCTATTTACTAAGTGGGATATTAAAACAGCAACACTTCAGTACCCGGTATGTAACTTCCCTTTCGGATGCGGAAGCTGCTTTAAAAAATGATCCGCCGTCTGTCATCTTTCTCGACAACCACTTACCGGATGGATTAGGCATTGATTTCATTCAATTTATCAAATCCAGGTACCCGTTGAGTAAAATAATAATGATTACCGCTCACGATAGTCCTGCCGAACATAAAAGAGCCTACGAAGAAGGCGTGGATATTTTTATTCCCAAACCCTTTACAAAAGAAAAGATCCATTCTGCGATCAGCCAGCTTACAGCATAGTATTTATTTACTCACACTGTAGAATTTAATGCACGGCTTCCCTGTTAAAGTCATATCAGCATATTGTTTCGACATCGCTAAATCCTTATCACACCAGCTTTTCGGGATATTTTAGATTTTGGCAAACTTTTTTAATATAAATAGATAATTCAAAATCATCTTAAATTATTCATTATGGGAAATTTACTGTACCTGGTAGCGGTAATTTTAGTTATTGCCTGGGCCATCGGCTTTTTAGGTTATCATGCCTCGGGGTTAATACACATTCTATTAGTAATTGCTGTTATAGTAGTTCTGTTAAAGATAATAAGAGGTGCAGCCAATTAAACCACACCATTGAGAAGGCGAATTTATTATTTTAATTAAAAAAAATTATTATGGAAAGCTGGAAATTAAAATTAAAAGGAAACTGGAATGAAGTAAAAGGAAAGATCAAACAAAAATACAGCAACATTACAGATGATGATCTCCTGTATGAAGAAGGAAAAGATGATGAACTGTTAGGGAAGATCCAGCAAAAGATAGGGCAAACAAAAGAAGAGGTAAAAAAGTGGATAGAAAGTTTATAACACCGGGCCAACAGATATCCGGTTCTATCACGGCAATTGGAACCACTCATTTACCGGGCCTTAATTTACCGCATCGCATAAACGCAAGGGGGAGGGAAATCTCTTCCTTTTGCATTTAACAGGTTAAGCAAAGTTGAATGAAATAATGAAACGGGTGCCTTTACCGGGCTCACTGTCTACATTAATATTGCCTTTATGGCTCATAATAATGTTTTCGGTATTGGTTAGTCCCAACCCTGTTCCCTTTGCTTTTTTACTGTAATACGGCTCAAATAATTTATTCAGTGTTTCACTGTCCATTCCGCTCCCATTATCTTCAATTGCAATCATACATTTGTTTTGCTCGCCATAAGTTATTATTGTTAATACCCCTTTGCCGGGCTCCATGGCCTCAATGGCATTAACGATAATATTCAAAAAAGCTATTTTAATTTTTTCTTTATCAACAGCAATATTACAAATGTTCCGGTCGTAGTTTTTAATAATTTTAATATCATTCAGCGTCAGCCTGTCTGCTGCCAGTTGTACAGCTTCATCTAATAAATCATTCACCGAAACGGCTTCCGCCGTAAGTTCTATAAATTTAGTAGAATCCAGCAATTCGGTAATGAGCACATTAATACGGTGGCTGTTTCTGGTAATCATGTCATAAAAAACATTTCTTTCCTCCTGGTCGGAATCTGCTTCTGTTCTGAGCTGGTCTACAGACAGGTTGATATTAGTGAGCGGGTTCCGCACCTCATGCGCAATGGTTCGGGCTATACGGCCTGTAGCCGCAAATTTTTCCATCCTGCGCATTTCAAGCAATTCTTTATTGGCTTTATCTAATTGCTTCACTCTTTCTTCCAGCTCTTCGCGGTACGTTTCAGTCCTCCTGTCAGCAAGGCGCCTTGCCCTGTTTTCAGTAGCATAGGTAATAAAGCCAAAAACAAAGAGCAATAAGGCCACGATAAGCGAAACAATAACAACCGTGTTGAGCAAATGATGGCGCGACTGAAGGTCCTTATTTCTGTTATCCAGGATATCGCGTTCAGAATCCTGCATGGTTTTAATAACGGTTCTAAGGCTGTCCATATTCGCTTTCCCTTCTTTTTCATAGTAGAGTATGCTATCGGTGAGGCGGTAATCATTTTCGGCGAACTGAACAATAGCATTATTGAGAAAGCTGTATTTCTGGTCCATCAGCTTCTTAGCCCGCTGCATCATATCGCGCTGTGTTTTGCTGTTAATGATCTGGGTAAGCAGGTCATAAAACAAAGGCCCCGCCTTTACCCTACTCTGATGATAAGGTGTTAAAAAGCTTTTATCCTTATTGATTATATAACCCCGGAAACCCAGTTCGGCATCTTTCATGAGGGAAAGAAAATCTTCCAGGTTATGAATTACCTTATTGGTATGCTCAATAAGCCCGGACTGCTCAAGCACCTGCCTGTTGATGTACAGGGTGATCAGATATGAGATCAGTAAGATCAGGAACGCGGAGCCATACCCTACCCTGATCCGTTTATCAATCCTGAATTTTTTTATAATCCGTTTCATGCATCATTAAAATAATAGTACCAAAAAGAAGATAAAGATATCAAATTGAAGCAGGGAAAGCTTAATTAGAAAAGCCGGCTCCTGTTTGTACCCATACTAAGCCATAGGCAAAAATCTTAAGACCGGGTGTTAATATAAGTAAAAAAAATGTCAAAGGGTTTGAGTATCCCAATTCTCCATATCCTCTCTTAACCCGATGATGAGACCCGATAACACATATTATAAAGATTTCACGGAAGAGGAGTTTGCCGCTGATGAATATTTTCAGCAGTGGGTGTTGCTGCCCGATGAGGAAACCGGGCAGTACTGGTTATCTTATGCCGGGCAGCATCCGCAACAGCAGATCGCTATCAACAATGCGGCTAAGCTCGTGCATCACCTGGCTCAAACCGGGTTTCATGTGCCATTCTTATCGCCAAACGAAAAACAAACCCTGAAAAATAATATTTTTGAACAGATCAGCCAGCAGCCCGTTACCCCCTCTTTAAAGCATCTTCCGGGTAAAAGCGGTAAATGGTGGCTTCTTGCTGCGGCAATTCTTGCTATAATTTTTGCATTCCCTTTCCTCTATCCTTTCAATTCCCATTCCGCAACAGACACAGCATCTATGACATCGGAAACCACCCAAATAAGGCAGGTGAAGAAAATTTTGCTGCCCGACAGTTCTGTTATTATCCTCAATGGAAATTCTTCCCTGCGCTATAACAGCAATCTGGCAACTGCTGCTGCCCGGGAGGTCTTTTTGGAAGGCAATGCTTATTTCCATGTAAAACAAACCGCTTCGCTCACGCCTTTTATCGTACATGCCCATCAATTGAAAATATATGTAACCGGAACCGAGTTCAATGTAAACGCCAGGTCCAAAGCCACCGATGTGGTGCTTACCAGCGGAAAGGTGAATGTAACGTTAGAAAAAGACAGGAGAAAAACGGTGTATATGGAGCCCGGCTATTCCCTCAATGTGGATACCCTCAGCAATGAACTTATTACCTCCAAAACCAACACAGACCTGTATACCGCCGCATGGAACCGGGGCGAGTGGCATTTTGAGGAAACTTCTCTGGCAACCGTTGCCCGGCTTATTCAAGAATACTATGGAATGGAGATGGTCTTTACCAACGAAGCACAACGGCAGCTCATGATCACCGGTGTAGTATCGGTTAACGATTTTTCAACATTGATACAGGTAATAGAAAAAACCTTAAACATCAGCACACAAACACAAAATCAACAATTAATCATTTATTAACCCTCAATCAAAACAGTTATGAAAAGAAAACCATCTTTTTCAAAACGCTGCTTAGGGACAATGTTGACGGCCATTTTGTTTTTACTGGCCTCAACGGGGTCGTGGGCGCAGGATGCGGCTGCCCTCTCCCCATCCTTAGTAAACCAAAACAATCCTGTGCCGGATAGTGATCTGAAGACCACTTCCCTGCAGGAGTTCATGAATGAATTTAAGAAAGTGTATGAAAACGTTTATTACAGTTATGAATCCAACACCCTTAAATCGGTAAAGGTAAATTACGACGCGCTGGATGCTGCAACCCAGGGCAATCCCGACATCGCGCTGAACAAAGTGCTTTCCACTGCAGGTTTGATGTTTGAGAAAGTTAAAGACGTATATGTTATTAAACAGAACAGGCAAAACAACCAGGAACAGCATTTTGCTATTCCCGCTGCCGTGATCACTACTGTTACCGATGCGGCTGATTTTGCCGTAAGGGGTAAAATAAGTGATGAAAACGGTGGTGTTGCAGGCGCTACTGTAACAGAAAAAGGAACAAACAATGTTACTACAACAAATGGTAATGGTGAGTTTGCAATAAGCGTAAGCAACGCCGATGCAGTGCTGGTAATAAGCCATGTAAGCTACGATACCAGAGAAGTTTCCGTATCCGGCAGATCCAATCTGGATATTACGCTTGATGCATCAAGCAGGGAGTTAGAGCAGGTGGTAGTAACTTCTCTTGGTATGAAAAAGGAGAAAAGATCGTTGGGATACAGCATTTCTTCTGTAAACGCCGAGGATATGGAAACCGGGGGTACATCCAACGTATTAAAATCGGTGGAAGGCAAGGTAACCGGCGTACAAATGAACAGTGTTACCTCCTCTCCCACCTCTTCCGTGATGTTTAACATCCGCGGTGCTACTTCATTGAAAGGGATCATGAATGATAAAAAGAACGTTAACAACGAAACCCAACCGCTGATCGTGCTGAATGGTGTGCAGTTGGGTTCCAACACGGTAGGAGCAACCGCAGGTATTGATGCAGGCAACTTCATCTCCACCCTTAACCCCAACGATATAGAAAGCATCTCTGTACTGAAAGGCGCCAGTGCTGCTGCACTTTACGGATCCGCCGCAGGTAATGGTGTGATCCTGATCACCACCAAATCGGGCGCAGGCGCCAAAAGAGGGCTTGGCGTAACGGTAAGCAGCGCCACTTCTTTCGACCAGGCATACAGCGCTCCTCCCGTTCAGCGCAGCTTTTTCCAGGGCGATGAAGACGGCAGTGCTTTAACCGAAGACAAAAAAGGCCTGGGATGGGCTATTGATGACAAGCTGAACAACAATACCCCGGAGTGGAGGTGGAACCTTCTTACACAAGAATGGGAAAAATCTGTTCTCGAAGCCCGTGGCGACCAGAACCCATTGCTTGCCTTCCTGAGAACCGGCGTTATGACCGATAATAATGTGGCCGTAACCGGAAACTACGACAAGGGCAACTACCGGATCAACCTGGGTAATTTGGTACATAATGCCGTGATCCCCGGCAACAAAACAACCCGGAACAGCGTTTCCTTTGATGGTAAATACAATATAAACAACAGGATTTCAGTTACTTCCCAGGCATCCTGGTCTCATACCTTTGTACCTAACCAATCGCATGTTCAGGATAAAAGAGAAGATAACCCGCTGGCTCATGCCATGTCTATGCCCATCAATATGCCCAAAATGTCGGAATGGGAACAGGCTGATCCCTGGATCACCGACTGGGAAGGACAATACCAGAATTCACCTTATCTAAAGGGCCCCGGACAAGATCGCCTCAGGTATAATGCAGTTGGTAAAAACGGGCCTTATTTTGCCGCTGAAAACATTATCAGAACCTATACCAAAGACGTATTTTTTGGTAAGGTACAATTAGATTATAAAATAGGTGAGCCTTTCCTGCTTACATTACGATCAGGCATCAGCCATGAAAACTTTGCGTTTGAAAGAAAAAGCCCATGGGATGCAGAACGCAGACCGCAAGGCATATACGAACAACAACACAGCAACAATCTTAATGTACGAAATGACCTGTTGCTTTCCTACAACAAGCGTTTTCTTGGAAACAAGCTGTCGCTTGATGCTTTAGGCGGCTTTTCCTATAACTATGGCGAAGGCAACAGTTCCGGGTTTGGCGGTGAAATACTGGCAACTCCCAACTCCTTTACCTATAACTCATTGCCTGCTGCGGTAAGGCAGGCTGCCTATTTCAACAGAGACTACCCCAGTCGCAGCTATGGCGCCTATGCCACAGCCAGCATCGGGTGGCAAAATATGGTTTATTTAGAGCTGTCGGGCCGTAACGACTGGGTAGGGATACTGCCTCATGAAAAAGATCACCATTTCTACCCCGGTGCATCTTTAAGCTGGATAGCATCTGAAACCTTTGATATGGGTAACGTATTTAACTTCCTCAAACTAAGAGGGGGTTATGCCGAAACCGGGTATGGAATTGGGCAACCTGTTAACTTAGACAGCTACGGTATTTCAGGAAATACATGGAACGGGGTTGCCATGGGAACCATCGGCGGTTCGCTTGTAGATGCGAAAATCCTCCCGGAGCTGAACGTAACCAAAGAAGCAGGTATAGACTTCAGGGCTGCTGATAACCGCATATCGGGAGAGTTTACCATCTATTCCAAAAATCACATTAACCAGATACAGAATCTGCCGGTTGTGAATTCTTCGGGTTTCGCTAATGTGCTTACCAATATGGGATCAGTTAAATCTACCGGTATTGAAGCAGCCTTAACCGTAACGCCTGTACGCACCAAAGACTGGCAGGTAAACCTGACCGGTAACATCACTACTTTTAAATCAGTTATACATGAACTGGATTCCCGGTTCTCCGAGAAGTTCTATTCATACGACGGAGCAGCTTTGTTGTCGCTGTTCAAGGGCTCACGGGTAGGCGACCTGTATGCATCAGATCCGATCGGCTACATCCAAACCGGCAAATATGCCGGCATGATGCTGACTGGTATTGACGGTATCATTGAAGAAGCCGTTACCACTACAGACTATATCAGGAAGAACGGGTACTTAGGCAATATGAATCCCAAAGCCATTTACGGATTTGTGGCAGATGCTAAGTACAAAAACTTCCGGCTTAATATTGTTGCCAGCTACAGATCAGGCGGTGTGTTTATTTCCGAAACGCAGAAGATCATGATTGATGACGGTATGGCCGACATTATGGCGCTCTATGGCGATAAATACAACGAATACTGGACAGGTGGTCGTTTTGCCGGTGGCTTACCCGGTATGCCGAATCCCGATGATATGTTCACGGAGCCTGGCTTCAACAACTACAGGGAAAAAATGCAGGAACTCATGACCATGTACAATGGTGATCCCCGCTACTTCGGCTACTGGAACGCGGTATATATCAACCCTAACGTAAACCAGTCTCAAATGACTCCCGAAGAAAAGCTGAGCCTCGCGGATGGAGATTATATCAGGAACGGGGACGATCTCACCAAAACGCTCATTATGAATCCCTATAACATGGAAGGACAGGAATTATGGTCCGGCGCCCAGTTCAGAACGCATGATGCCACTTCATTTAAGCTAAAGGAAATTAACCTGACCTATAGCTTCAACAGGCCGCTGGCGCAGAAGCTGCGTTGCCAGGATATTTCCATTACTGCTTTTGCCAAGAACGTGATGTTCTGGGCAAAAAACAAGATGAATGAAGATCCTGAAACGGCTTTCTACGATGGAGTTAGAGGCATGGGTGTGGCAGACTTTGGATTACCACCAATCCGCACTATGGGCGTAAGACTGAATGTTAGTTTCTAAGAGTAATCAAATAAAATTTGTAAACCGAATATTATGACGATGAAAACAATAAAATATATCATGCTTGGATCGCTGATGCTTGCCGGCGTATCCTGTAGCAAGAACCAACTGCGAATGGACGAACGGGAAACGTCATTCAACGTTAATTACTTTACCTATTCGCGATACCAGCTTACTACAGCTATTGTAGATGTAGCACAACAATATGGTAAAGGCGTAATTGATGAGCCGGTAGAAGAAGCAACCCTCTATTTTTTGGAATGTTATAACGGTGGTTCGCAGGCAGCCACGCTCTACACCAATGCGGCTCAGAACTGGGATTACCAGGGAAGCAACCCTTATACCCAGCAGTTGAGAACACTGGAAGCAGTGGTATCGCTGGCAACTGATGAAGATAACATGGCAAATGTAGCAGTTGCTAATATCCTGAAATGCGTTGTAGGCGGGTCTCTTACCGAAAAATACGGAGATATCCCTTTCAGTGAGGCCATGCAGGGAAGAACCGGTGACCTGTTTCCCAAATTCGATTCCCAGAAGGAGGTATACGAGCAGATATTTACCCTGCTGGATAACGCGGTTTCCATTTTGTCGGACCCCAACAGCAAAGGCTTGCCAGCAGATCATGACGTGTTGTTCAAAGGAGACAGGGCCAAATGGGTAAAATTTGCCAATTCCCTGAAGTTCAGGTTCATGGTGCATTCCTATGAGGCATTTAAAAAAGCCGGAAGAGACCTGAGCGGCGAAATGCAGGCAATTGCCGGCGGCAACAACTATATGTCGGCTGTATCCGATAATGCAGGGCTTGAGTTTTCGGGCGTTAGCGAGCGGGAATCGTGGTACCTGCAAACAAACTGGGGAACCGGGAACAACTTTACCGAGCAGAAGCCTTCCAAGTACCTGATAGACCAGATGGTAGCCCTCGATGACCCGCGTATGTATGTGATCTTTGCCCCGGCACTTTCGCCGATATCAGCCAAAGCCACGGAATCCAGCGAAGACATTAAGGTCAATGGCTATACTTATAATATCACTTATTACCCTTCTTCGCTGTACGATCCATCGGAAATAGTAGCAGCCGGAAGAGGACTGGACGGTGAGGTTATATCAGTGCCCTATCCCCTGGATGCCAAATGGGTAGGAGCTCCGAACCCGATAAACGTTCAAACACAGTATGCAAGCTCTACCAGCCTTCCCGGAACCAACAGCTTTTATGACAACCGCCGTATTACAGGACTTTCAAGGCTGATAGCAGGCACCAACGGCCCCAGCCTTAAAGGCGTAATGATGGAAGCAAGCGAAATGGCCTTCCTGCTTGCCGAAGCCCGTCAGAAAGGATGGATATCTGCAGGAAACACCAAAGATTACTATGAGAATGGTATAAAACTGTCGTTCGAAAGGTGGCAGATCGAGAACGGAACGAAGCCGGCAAGCCATATCGGCTCAGATAAGATCGTGGATAATTTCAGCGATTATTATGCAAAGCCCGCTGTGGCATTAGACGGCTCCTCTGCCGATCTTGATAAAATCGCAATCCAGAAATGGCTGTCTATGCTTATGACCAATCATACAGAAGCATATACCGACTACAGGAGAACCGGTAAGCCTGAGTTTGTAGGCAAAATAGTTAAATCATTTTCTACATTCGAATACCCCATGCGGTATCTGTATCCGTTAGATGAATCGAGCAACAATAAAGAACAATATGACGCTGCCGTATCTGCAATGGGAGGCAAGGATATTGCCTCTGCCAAGATGTGGATATTACAATAGCCAAATTTTATAGCTTTTAAACTGTAAGGGTTACTTTTAAAGTACCCTTACAGTTTTTTTTTAACTCCACCTGCATGAAAAAATATGTTTCTCTTTCTCTTTTTCTGATCATTGCTTTACTTCAGGCTAATGCCCGGAGCCGTATCCCGAACTTTGTTGTTTACCCCTATTTACAATATACTACCCCAACCAGCATACGCATTCAATGGGAAACATCTGATTCCGCTACTACACAGGTATATTACGGCGCTGCTAAACTCAATACCGGTAAACCTGTATGGGATAGCAGCTTTACGATCCCCGGCCGGCGGACTATGCATTATGCCACTCTTGTAAACTTACAGCCCGAAACGCATTATTGCTATAGCGTAGTGTCGGTTTTACCCGGCGGCGACACGCTTGTATCATCCGTAAGCACTTTTCAAACCGCAGTAAAAGAAACTACCGCTTTTGCTTTTGCCGTATTCAGCGATTCCCAGCTCGATGCCGCCAACCCCGGCGCATGGAATCGTGTTAGTACGCAGGCATGGAAAGAACGTCCCAACTTCGCCCTGCATGCCGGCGACCTGGTAGACCTCGGTTACAGGAAAAACGACTGGGTGAACGATTTTTTTGCCCCTGCCACCACACTAATGAAACGCATTCCCATCTATTCCATACCGGGTAATCATGAGCATGACGCCGCATTCTACTATCGCTACATGTATATACCACAACCTTATTATTATAGTTTTTGCTATGGCAACGCCGAGATATTTATGCTCGATACCAACCAGTACCAGGAAGAAGGAACGGATATGTACAACTGGTTAGAACAGGCGCTGGCCCAATCAACCGCTTACTGGAAATTCGTAGTGCATCATCATCCGCCTTATTCATCAGATGAAGATGATTTTGGAGACACTAACGCTGAAGCATCCACGCTCGGCGATGATGAAGCCAGGGGCTTAACGTCCCTGTACGATAAATACGGTGTGGATATCGTTTTTTACGGACATATCCATACCTATGAAAGATCCTGGCCGGTACTGCAAAATAAAACCGTAAGTGAAAACGGCGTTATCTACCTTAACGTGGGTGGCGCAGGCGGCAGACTCGAAAATCCATCTCCTATCCGCTCCTGGTTCACCAACAAACTCAGTACAATCCATCATTTCGGGTATGTGGCTATTAACGGCAATACCCTTCAGTTTCAGGCTATTGATGAAAATGGCGTTTTATTCGACAGCTTTTTATTAACCGGCAGCAGGAAAACCAAAATACCGGCACAACATACCCCCGCAGCGCCTGTTGCCACCAATAAACGAAAGATCTTTACAGATACGATCCAGGTACAGTTACAGGCCGCTT